>JBCDEB010000015.1:0-68690 GCA_039180005.1 Cyanobacteria bacterium P01_G01_bin.54
CCGTGCTGATTTTCCAATGTCGCGATCCCTATACTTTGCGGATTCAGTATCATACCACCAAGTCAATGAAGCTAGCGAGATCCCCCCGGCTACGCCGACCCCCTTGGTAAGGGGGTTTTCATCGTTGGGGGTGATAACCCGTCATGACTCGTTGGTATGATACTGAATCCGCAAAGTATAGGGATCGCGACATTGGAAAATCAGCACGGTGAGACGCCCATCGCCTAGCCGCCTCTTTGGAACAATTCAATCCACTACGGCCTTATTATGTAGTGCATTCTTCCCCATCGATAATATGCGTCAGATGCATTCAACTTTAGCCACCGATCGCCCCACCAACTCGACTCAACAATACACCTGGCAATGGCAAGGCCAATCCCTACAAATTGCCTATGAATCCCTCGGCAATGGGCCACCGCTTCTGTTACTTCCCCCCTTTAGCACCGTTTCCACGCGTGCCGAAGTTGCACCACTGGCCAAACTGCTGGCGCAGAACTATCAAGCAATTACGCTGGATTGGCCCGGATTTGGTGACTCCGATCGCCCCCCCATTGCCTATCAACCCGAACTCTTGCAGGCATTTCTCACAGACTTTGTCAGAGCCCAATTTTCCGCACCCATCCCCGTCATTGCCGCTGGCCATGCCGCTGGCTATGTGCTAAAACTTGCCCAGCAGAATACTTGGTCTAAAATCGCGCTGGTTGCCCCCACCTGGCAAGGTCCCCTAGCGGTTATGGGTGCTCCGGCAGTTGTCCGCTCGGGACTTTGTAACCTGGTGCGATCGCCCGGTCTTGGCCAAGCGTTGTACTACCTCAATACTCGACCCGCCTTTCTCAAATGGATGTACCGTCGCCATGTCTTTGCTGACCCCGAGCGCTTAACCTCGGAACTGATGGCAGAACGCTATGAGGGAACCCAAAAAGCGGGAGCTCGCTACGGGCCAGCGGCCTTTGTCACCGGAACTCTTGATCCTGTCGCTACCCAGGCCGACTGGTTAGCCCTCGCCCAAGCCGTCACCGTGCCCTTCTTCGTCATCACCGCCGAACAGGCCCCACCCAAATCCACCGCCAATATGGCAGCGCTCACCACCCTGAGCCCGGTGCAGAGCCTTGCGCTACCCGGCTCCCTCGGCATGATTGAAGAAACCGCAACGGCGATCGCCCCTCCTATGTTGGACTTCCTTGCGACATAAATAACCTGAGTTTTGGATAAGCGAAGCGATCGCCTTCCTCAAAACCTTGAAATCTCGTTGTCAAACCCGGTTGTCAGGGGTCCAGCCCCCCGACACCTCCCGCTGAGGGGGAGATTGCCCCCTCAGACTCCGGCAATACCGGAGCCAGTATTGTTGATTTCATTGAGTTTTATGAGTTTTCGTGCTCTTGGCTTAAACGAAACTCAGGTTAAGTAGGACGTGTTACTCCCTAACACCAGAAGCTCTAATGATTATAGCGATGAAATCAAATCTTATTTGTTCTGCTTTTTCGCAGTCCAATAGAGCAGTCCGAGCAGAAGCCAGAGTGCGATCGCGGTAAGAATGGCAAGGGTCTGGGGGGTGAGTTCAGGCATGATCCAGCAAGTCAAATGAAAGAAAAACAGGCGATCGCATCAGGGTTGTCATCATTTAACCATTGAAATGCTGACAACCCTGATGGGAGCCGTTTCATCCGCCCCTGCCGCAAGGTGGGGGATTGTTTTTGTAGTACCCCTTGACATCTGTAATACTACATACTACATTTAGAAGTGTGGAAGGGAGAGCAACCGCTCAAACCCCTCCCACACCAAAACCTTGAAAACAAAATACCCATTACTTGGGGGTGTAGCTCAGTTGGCTAGAGCGCCTGTCTGTCGAACAGGAAGTCGCGGGTTCGAGTCCCGTCACTCCCGTAATGTGGGGATGTCCAGAGTACCTGCTCTGATTCGGGCAGGACAGCGGTTGAGGTCATGAATACATAAATGTCCTCTGGGCAGGCTCGCCGCGACAACAGCCGAGTCTTGTCACCCCCACAACCCATAGCCGTGTGGACGACAAGACAAGTCGCTGGTGTTCTCAGCTCCAGAGAAGCGGGTGCAACTCCCGTCACGGCTCCTGCCTAGCCATGTGGGCAACTAGATAAGTCGCCGGGATTTTCACCCCCGGAGAAGCGGGTGCAACTCCCGTCATGGCTTTGAGTGGAAGGCAGAGCGAGGAAGGCAGAAGGCAGAATGAAACACTTTCATCTGAGACTGTTTCCAGCTTCTGAATGTTCTGAATACTCTGTATTTCGCTAACACGACGATTGCATCCTTACCACAAGAGTGTAATCCACTCGGGTCGGCTCACCTATTGGCGTAGGTAGCGGTCTGTAAAACCGCCGCATCTTTGCGTTGCTGGTTCAAATCCAGCCCGGCCCATAACCCTGTATAGCCTTTTGCGAAAATATGAGGATTGCGCCTCCCCCTTTCCAAGGGGGATTGAGGGGGATTAACGTACCTTCTCACTGCGCCAAATTACATTCCACCGTAATTTTCAAGCTGCATTCTGCGGTGCCCTTAGTGACATAGGGAACCCCAGCCTCACCGCCGAGGTTGACGCCAAACTCCAGTGTGACTTTTTCGACCGTGGCATCGCCCAGTTCTTTGAAGGAGGCGATCGCCCCTTTGGTGTAGCCCCGCAGGGTGCTTTGCAAGGCCGCAAAACTTTCAACCGCCTGTTTGGTCAGGGCTTCAGTCTTTAGCCCTTTAGCATCGAGTTCCAGGCTTTCGCGGGTCATTTCTTGAGTTTCACTGGCTGGTGCGACAGTAGGGGCCGTGAGTTGATCATCCTGGGGTTCAACATAGATGGTGGTGGTTTCGTCAATTTGGATGGGGATTAGCTCTTTCATGGTTTTGGGGATTGGTGGACTGGAACCAGCTAGCAAAGCTGGCGAGATCCCCCCGGCTACGCCGACCCCCTTGGTAAGGGGGTTCTACGCACTCAAATTTTATGTTTAGCAAGTCATCCCAGCCGCTTGCGGCGTCACCCCCCTTACTAAGGGGGGAAGGGGGGATCTCGGGTCTAGAAATAACTGCGTTAAGTCCTAGGATAATGCGAAGGCTAAAAACAGCCTAACCAGCGAGTTCAGCGCTAACCTGGTTTTGTAGAGGTTCGTTGCACTGTGTCATGAGTCGAGATGCTTTAGTTGTTGGGATTAACACGTATAGCCATCTCAGGGACTTAAAAGCCCCAGCAATTGATGCGGAAGCGATCGCCCAGCAACTTCAACAGGATGGGGATTTTCAAACGATTCGGCGTCTCCCAGAAGCCATTATCCAAGACAACGACCAGAAACAATCTACCATTGCCCAAACCGTTGCCCTCTCCCAGCAACAGCTTGAGGCTGAATTGGAGCAACTTTTTTTACCGGGCAGCCAGCAGGCTCCGGATACCGCCTTGTTCTATTTTTCGGGGCATGGCTTACCCGATACCAAGGGCTATGACCAAGGCTATCTCGCCACCAGCGATACCAATCCCAAAAACCCCAAGTCCGGCCTATCTTTGCGATGGTTGCAGTGGCTCCTCGCCAATAGCCCCGTCCGACAGCAGATTGTTTGGCTCGACTGCTGCCATAGCGGTGCTTTGCTGGTGAATGTGGAAGCGGCCAACCCTGGCCATGCCGAGCAGAAAAATCGCTGTTTTATTGCTTCATCACGGGACTTTGAGAGTTCCTGGCAAGACTTGAATAGTCCCTACAGCGTGCTGACCAAAGCCTTATTAGACGGACTGCAATCCCAAGCTAACCATTGGGTCAACAGTGCCGACCTCGTCGCCTACATCAAGCGAGCCACCGCAGGCGAACTCCAAAAGCCCGTCTGTCGCAACTTTGGTGAAGAGATCAATCTGATTCAGCCCTGTCAGGCAGCGGCAGCCAGCCCCACACCCAACATTGAGGCGGATCAGGGCTGTCCCTACAAAGGACTGGAATATTTTGACTTTGGCAATGATGACCCCAAATATTTCTTCGGTCGAGAAGACCTCACGGGGCAATTGCTGGATAAGGTGTGCACCAGCAATTTCCTTGCGTTGGTGGGAGCCTCCGGGAATGGCAAGTCTTCGGTGCTGCGGGCGGGGTTATTGCATCAGCTCCAGCTCGGGCGGCGCATTATGGAGAGCGACCAATGGCGGATTTGCGTCACCCGTCCTGACCAAGACCCGATGCAGAATCTAGCGTTGGCGTTTGTGGATGCGACGGAAGGTTTAGAGCGAGCGGAGCAGTTGGGGAAGGCGGAGGGACTGCTCAAAGAGGGCGCCGCCGGATTAAGGCGACTCGTCCAAGCTGACCCAGCGCCGAGAGTCATTCTGGTGATTGACCAGTTTGAGGAGGTGTTTACCCGTTGCACCGATGCCCCAGCGCGGGAGCAGTTCTTTGCCACGTTAATGGGGGCAGTGCAAGAGAGTCACCCCAAGCTCTGTCTGATTCTGGCGATGCGAGCGGACTTTGTGGGGAAATGCCTAGAGCAGGACTACAGCGGTTTGGCGACGGCAATTCAAGAACAGATGGTGCCAGTGCTGCCGTTGAATGAAGCGGAGTTACGGGCGGCGATCGGCAAGCCTGCGGAACAAGTGGGCTTGGCAGTGGAGCCTGCTTTGGTCACGGACATCCTGAACGATATTGCCGGAGCGCCGGGGAGTTTGCCGCTGTTGCAATACACGCTCAAGGAACTCTGGCAGCAGCGGCAGGGGAATCAATTGACCTTGGCGAGTTACAAGCAGCTTGGGGGCATTTTGGGCACGCTCAATGACCGGGCGACCAAGCTCTATGAGGGGTTTAGTGCAGCGGAGCAAAAGACGGTACAGCATATCTTCCAGCAGTTGACGCAGTTGGGGAAGGGCACGGAGGATACGCGGCGACGGGTGTTTTTGAGCAATCTGGTGGCGGAGCCGTTGTATCCGGCGGTGCGGGTGCAGGGGGTGGTGAATGTGTTGGCGGCGAAGGAGAATCGTTTGCTGGTGACGAGTGAGGCAAAATTAGAAAACCGTAGCGCAGCCGTTGGTTCGACAAGCTCACCACACCGCTCGGCTGCCTATCTTGAGAATGCTGCGATCGTGGATGTGGCCCATGAGGCGTTGATTCGCCATTGGCGCTTGTTGCGGGGCTGGATTGAGAAGAATCGGGATTTGTTGCGACAGCAGCGGCGGATTGAGGCGAGTGCGGTGCGGTGGCAGGAGCAGGGGAAGGCAAAGGGCTATTTATTGCAGGGGTTTCCGCTGAAGGAGGCGTTGCGGTTTCAGAAGCAGCAGGGGGCAACGTTTCCGCTTTCGGAGGTGGCGAAGGGATTTGTGAAGCGAAGTGTGCGGCAGCGGCGGTGGGAGCAGGTGAAGGTGGCTAGTTTGCTAATGATTCCGGCCGCGATCGTAGTGGGGCTAGTGGAGCATAACATTCGAGAAGCAACGATTAGAGATGATTTTGCCCGATTGGATAGTAATAGTAAGTATGAGGAGAAGCGAGCTGTCGAAGATCTGGTGGCTGGATGCTGGCAGAAGAAGAAATTTGGATGGGCTCCTGGATATTTTACGGAACGCTTTTTTGGGCATTGTGAAATGCTATTTCAAGCTCCTTTAAGTGGAGCCGATCTCAGGGAAGCTGACCTTAGGGAAGCCGACCTCAGGGAAGCCAATCTTAGGGTAGCTAATCTTGAGGGAGCCAACCTTGAGGGAGCCAACCTTGAGGGAGCCAACCTTGCGGGAGCCAACCTTGAGGGAGCCAACCTTGCGGGAGCTAACCTTGGGGGAGCCAACCTTGCGGGAGTCAACCTCTGGGAATCTGACCTTAAGGGAGCCAACCTTGTAAGAGCCAGCCTCGTACAAGCTGAGCTTCAGGGAACCAACCTCAGGGAAGCTAATCTTGAGGAAGCCGAGCTTGAGAGAGCCAGATTTGTTGGAGCCGACCTCAGGAGAGCTAACCTCAGGAGAGCCAAACTGATGATAACTTACTTTGAGGAAGTTAGCCTTGAGGGGACTAACTTTGAGGAAACCGACCTTGAGGGAGCTTACTTCTGCCAAACCAAAACACCAGATAACAAAGTCACAAATGATAGATGTAGGGAATATTGGAGGGATCGTGAGTTTTTCGACGGAGGCCTATTGCGATAAGAAACATCTATCATTCGAGGGCGTTTTGAGGTAAGTATTCAGGACTTTAGGGAGTAGGTTGGGTTGAGGCACGAAACCCAACACCGCCAATGCTTTGGGGGATTTACCCCCTAGTAATCTATTGCACCAATTAAGGTGTGTCACGACAGTAGGGTGCGTTAGGCGGGCAGAGATTATGGGGATAATTCGATAATGTTGTTTCCGCCGTAACGCACCAACCGCAGCCTTGATAAACGAATTGATTCTTGGCTTGAAATTATCGGTGGGTTTTGGTGCGTTACGCAGGGGTGAAAACCATTTTTTTATTGCTAGATTTTTCCCCTGCTAACACACCCTACTGCTTGACTTCAGAATCAATTTCGTTACCATGAGAATATCGTCTCTGATGCATAAGCTATGGATGCGCGACTCTATCAACAGCACGCTGTTGCTTGCTATGAAGGGGACAAGCTGATTGAAGAAGTTGATCAAATAATTGCTAAAGCTGAAGCCCTAATCGATCCCCGTCGTCAGTTCAACAACTGGTTGCGTTCTGTGGAAGGCCAAGAATGGCGTGATGCCGAATTTGCGCAACGGGGCGGAATTTGTGCGTACTGTGGCAATCGAATGCGCAAACCCGATGCTGTGGTTCACCATGTCAAGCCCCTCGCCCATCACGGAGAAGCCGCCAATATCCCCAGTAATTACCGTTTGTTACACCCTCACTGCAATCGCAAAATTGGCACTAAAATAGTTGAACTAAGATTCTAGGGGGGATGTGTAGCAGTGAAGCCAGAACTCACACCAGAGCAATCCGCCAAACAGTTTGCCAGGCTCAAGCGACGGTTAGATGCAGTCCAGGCTGAAAATGTAGAACAGCGTCAAACGATTCATGAACTCAACCAAAAGTTAAAAACGCTCAAACAACAGTATCAAACATTGAAATTGACGGCGAATCAGCTTATTGCATCCCAAGCAGCAGAACTTCTAGAGATGGATGACTACATCAAGAAACTGGAAACCCATCTTAATCTGTCACAGAAATCCAAGCACGAGGAATAATGAATATTGAAGACACACTCACTCAAAAAGATTTGCATAGAGACTTTGGTTGGAGTCGCTATCTAATCCGCACCATTTGTAGAAACTTGGATTACACCTGGCTTCAAGGAGTGAAACAATATGTTGTTGCTGACCTTCAGGCATCCATCAAAACCCACCTCAACCGACCTAAAACACAGCAGCAAACCAAAAATATCCTCACCAATGCACTCAACCATATTAATGGTGATACAAATGTAGTTAAAGTTGATTTCCTACGGAAGCTTTCTACCAAAGAACGAACAGCTTTCTGGCGACAACGCTGGGAAGATGCTTGTGCAGAAGGTCAACAGGTTTTAGCTGAGGTTGATGCACTTCTGGAGAAAGTCGAGCAGATGGGTTTGGGTTAGACATTTTGACGATATTCCCTAGCCCCCTCTCTGGCTAGGTCACAAACCAGACCCAGATACAGTAAGGCACGATCAGTACAAAGAAGCTCAAGGCAATGACGATCAGGACTTTACCGAAGCGGATGTTGTTCATCATTCAATTGCCCCAGCGCAGGTGATGCTTCGGTTTCAGGTTAACTCTTTGGTGTGTGGGTCTCATACTGAATCCGGATTGTATGAACACAGAAAGCGAAAGCTGCTTCTGGTGGCGGGCAAGATGCCCGCGCTACGGGATATTGAGCGCAGAAACCCGTAGCGCAGGCGGTCAGTGAGCTTGTCGAATCTGCGTCCCGCCTGCCCGAGGAATAATCAGTAGTTTATCTCTCCCTATGCTTTGCGGATTTAGTATCAATCCTGGATAGGCACTAAAAGCTATTGAATCAATTAGAAATCACTAAACCCTTACGGAGTGCTTTGGCGGCATCCAGTCGAGACGTTTGGGCGATGAGCACACAGCGAGTGAGCAGTTCCATATCGAGGGTGGCGAGTTCGGGGACTTCACTGCGGGTAATCGACTCATACTCAAAATCACGCAGGCGATGGAGACTAAAAACACCATCTTCCCAAAACCACACTTCGGGAATCTCCAGAGCCCGGTAGCGTTGCAGTTTGTTGGGGCTACCACTGGTAAAAATAACTTCAATGACCAAATCGGGATGGGGCTTTGATGCGCCAAAACAGTAAGATTCATCCGGTTCGGCAGACGCCTCACCCTCACGCTCTTGGGTCGTAGAGCCGAGGGGTTCAAACTCAGTGCCCGTTTCCAGGCAAAACAGCTCTATCAGAAAACCAATGATGGATTTAAAGAATTCGTGATCGCGCCCCGGCATCAGAACCTCAATGGTGTTGTTGTAGTAGAACAGCCGCACGTTGCGCGTATCACCAAAGCCAGATTGAATCAGCTTGAATTGCTGCCAGGTGATGCCGGAATGGATAATGCGCTGGTCTGAAGCAGGAGGCTTGGTGGGTTTGGGTTGCAGTTGAACCATGGGTAGGCTTTGCCGACAGTCTCTCTAATTCTACTGAGCTGCGTTGACTGATTGTTACGTGACGTAATCCGAACGCCTGGAGCCTGGCGAAGCCGTTGGCGTAGCCTCCCGGTCGGGATAGCCTGAACTACTGAATTTTCGTATAGGTTGGGGGCGATCGTGGGGAGTCCGACAAAACAGTGACGTCTATCACGAATTCTGGTTTGCACTTATCACAAAGCACTATTTGTCAAGTCACAGATACAATTCGCAACAATACGTTACATTATTTGTAACAAAGCAAACGACAGCACTCACCTACTTCTCTCGGAGGTTCTGCTCATGTACACCACTGTTAATCCTGACGGCCAGCTCAACAACTACGCTGCTGAACCGGAAATGTACTTCGCTGAATATCCCTCCCTCTGGCAGCAACGCCGCTACCTGCAACAAGGTGCAGCCGTCCTCCTCTTGGTTGTCAGTTTGATCGGCATTGCAATTGGCGTTAGCTAGGCGGCGTCTTGTCTGATATCGCGTTAATACGTCTCTCTTTCACTTTTCCTCCTCCTACATTCCCATAAACCTTTTAGAGCCTTTCCCCTGTTCTCCCAGGGGATTTTTTTTGCGAACAACCCCGTGAGTTCTGGATCAGCAAACATTGCGCAAGACGGGAGAAACTCAGCAGAGTCAACCATACTGGCTCCGGTATTGCCGGAGCCCGTCGGGAGCCCTCTCCCCCTCAGCGGGAGGTGTCGGGGGGCTGGCCCCCTGACAACCGGGTTTGACAATGAAATTTCAAGATTTTGTTGAGGAATGCGATCGCTTCGCTTAACAGCAACTCACGTTGATTCGCGTCCCCACCCGATCGCCCAATCTCGTATCGATATTGTCCTGCTGTCCCCGTAGTAGTCAGCTCTATCCGCCCCTGCCGCAAGGATAGAGAATTCATTTTGTAGTACCTCTTGACACTTGTAATACTACATACTACACTTAGAAGTGTGAGGCGGACAGAGATAACTCAACCCCCTCCCACGCCAGAACCTTGACAACTGAATTCCTTTTCTGGGTCGGTCGGGCATTGATAAATTGCCTCCAATTTGTCCCTGCTTCCTAGCAGCCTTGACCCTCAAAGCTTGCAAGTGTGTTGAGTTTTCCTGTAAAACCGCCGCATCTTTGCATTGCGGGTTCAACTCCAGCCCGACCCACCTAACCCAACAAACGGAGCGATCGCCATCGGCAAGGCAAGCTATCTGCTAAATAGTTGTGGCGACACATTCGCCACTACAGGTTCAACTCCTGTTCGCTCCGCCAAACTCACTTGTAACTCGTTACTTGTGACTCATTACTCAATCCTGGGGAGTTGGTGAAGCTGGTGCTCACATGCCGCTGAAGACGGCGAGAAGATGGTTCGATCCCATCACTTCCCACTCGTTGCCCTATAGCTCAATTGGCAGAGCGTGCGGCTGTTAACCGCTTCGTTGTAGGTTCGAATCCTACTAGGGCAGCCAACCCAATGGGAAGTACGCAAATGGGTAAAGCGGCTTGACTCTGAATCAAGTGTTTGGGGGTTCGACTCCCTCCTTCCCAGTCGGGAGATGAGCGCTGTCTCTCTCTTGCTCCTGTTTCACGCTCCTGTGGCCCAACTGGCAGAGGCGGCTGTTTCAAAAACAGTCTCGGTGTGGGTTCGACTCCCACCAGGAGTACCAAAACTTGCCCTTGTGACGGAATTGGCATACGTGCTGGCTTCAGAGACCAGATTTTGTGGGTATCTGCTCCGCAGACGCTAACGCGAACGACTCCCACCGAGGGTACTTGCAGTTTGCCTGAAGATTTTTCAGTCAGATTGCAATCATGCTGCTGTAACCCAACTGGCAGAGGTGCTGGTTTTAGAAACCAGTGGTTGTGGGTTCGAGTCCCACCAGCAGTACCAACCTTACTCTCATAGCTCAATGGAATTAGAGCGCTGGTCTACGAAATCAGAGGTTGTAGGTTCGAGTCCTACTGAGAGTGTGCATTATCCGCAAGGACAGTGCGAACTCGGGATGTAAGTCAGTGGCCAGACGGCTTGTTTTGGGAACAAGCAGGCGTTGGTTCGAATCCAACCATCCCGACCAATACTCCTGTGGCGGAACGGCAGACGCGCTAGACCGAGGATCTAGTTTTTTGTGAGTTCGACTCTCACCAGGAGTACCAGGGGCGTTTGGCAGAACGGTGATGCGCCTGACTCTTAATCAGGTATAAGCAGGTTCAACTCCTGTAACGCCCTCCAACTTCTTTTTCACTGTGATGAATAGGGTGACTTCTACACGCTAATACCAGATTGAAAAATACTGACTACAGATGAAATCTAATCCTGAGCACCGGACTTCGACAAGCTCAGCCCTCACTTTCTAATCTGTAGCTCTAATTGCTGAATTTGACATCAAAACCTCAATTTTGGGCGTTTGGCAGAACGGTGATGCGTCTGACTTTTAATCAGGCTCAAGCAGGTTCGACTCCTGTAACGCCCTCCAATTTGTCTGTCTAACCTGCATTATTCATAACGCTTGCCAAAAATCTCTGGCCTTTAGACCCGTGGCGGGCAAGATGCCCGCGCTACGGATTGTAATTTAGGAAAAACTGTAGCGCAGGCGTCCCGCCTGCCTGATGAATAGTTCAGGTTAAAGCAAAGTTTTTGGTGGGTTTAACTCCGTTCAACTCAACCTATAGGCTTAGTTTAGCAACTCGATCCAAGAGGTCAAAAACTTGTTACTCATTACTTTTTACTCGTTACTCAAATTCTCGCCCCTGTGATGAAATAGGCAAACATATCTCGCTTAAACCGAGAGTTTTGCAGGTTCGACTCCTGTCAGGGGTATGCGGAGATGGAGCAAGAGTGGCTCGGAAGGTTCATGCCCTTCAAACCAGTGAGTGCAACTCTCACCTCCGCCACCACCATGCTGATGTAGCTCAATTGGCAGAGCGCCCGCCTTGTAAGCGGACGGTTGCAGGTTCAACTCCTGTCATCAGCCCCACTTTCTTGCGGATATAGTGTAACGGCTAGCACGTAAGGCTTCCAACCTTTTAGTCTCGGTTCAAATCCGTGTATCCGCTCCAGTTTTCTCTCATATTTTATGGGTGTGATTTTGCGGGTGTGATGTAGTGGCCAGCATCTGAGTCTGCCAGTCTCAGCGCATGGGTTCAAATCCCATCACTCGCTTGCCGGGAGTGTCGCCTAAGGGATTGGGCATCGATCTTCTAAATCGATCTGTGTGGGTTCGAATCCTACCACTCCCGCCACATTCGCTCTATGTGAATTATTTTTCAGTCCTGTAGCTCAACGGTAGAGCAAGCGCCTTACAAGCGAGAGGTTGTAGGTTCAAATCCTATCAGGACTATCGCGGGAGTGTCGCCTAAGGGATCGGGCATCGATCTTCTAAATCGATCTGTGTGGGTATTTGCTCCGCAAACGCTAGCGCGAACGAATCCTACCACTCTCGTGAAATATGGGGTTGTAGCTCAATGGGAGAGTAGCTGTTTTGCAAGCAGAAGGTTGGGAGTTCAAATCTCCTCTTCTCCACTGTGACGGAAGATGCCGCTAAATGGACGGCAACTGGTCTTGAAAACCAGGGTATAGCTGAGGCTATAGGGGTTCGATTCCTCCATCTTCCTCCAAATTTTCTTCCATATATGGGGTCGTAGCTCTAATTGGACAGAGCGCCTGTTTTGCAAACAGGAGGTTATGGGTTCAAATCCCATCGATTCCACTGTGTCTGAAGCCAAAGCGGTCGCGGCGCTAGTTTGTGAACCTAGTATTAGCGAGTTCGAGTCTCGTCAGACACCCCATCCATCCACCAGAGGCTGAAATAGTGAAGCACCGTGCTGATATCGCGGCGGTAGCAGGGGCAGTACCTGCCTGGTGGATTTCATTCCTTGCCTGATGGATGCAGACCTAGTTTTCCGTAGGCGAAGCCCGTTTGGAGAACGTTAAGCTGGTGGCCCGGTTCGATTCCGGGGCAAGGGGTGGTTTTTCTGAACATCCTTCTATAACAATTAGACAACAAAAATTACAGGAGGTGAGACCCATGATGTTCGTTGACTTGAGCAATCAATCTATTTCCCAAAATATGTATTTGAAGAGTAAATATTATGAGCGAACATCGTTTACGCGAAGTTGTCATTGAACGTCCCCGAGGGGGGATGCGAATGAGCCTCAAGAAAGTGACGGGCTACAAGAAGCGGCTGTATCAACTCACTCAAGAAGCCATGGAAGACGGTTTACTCCGTCCGTATCTCCTTAAGCCCCGGAATAAGTCTAAATGGCTCTCGGATCACTTGGGACCCTTGCGAAAGTTTTTGCGATCGCACCTCGGACAACCTTGGGATGATGTCTATAGTGAAATTTGCCAGAAACTCGATACCAAAACTTTACTCGGGCAGCATGTGCTCTCTCATCTCTGGGATTATGTCGAGCGCCATGTTGAAATTATTGATGGGATTCCCCATGGCAAAAGTGAATGGCACGTCTACCAACCGCTGGAATCTTACTGGCGTGATCAGTTTTATGTTCATCCCGAAACCGGCCTCCTCTGCGTTGTGCCCAGAACGCCACATGAGCAGAAGCCGAAGCAGGAGCGTGATTGGTTAGACGTTGACGATCACCATGAGTATCGCAAAATCAAAGAGATTTGGTATCTCGTTACCTTTGCCGAGTTTCCTCCCCCACCAACCCTGTGGGTTTGGGATACGGTACAAGGGGTGCGAGTGACACGTCAAAAGCCTCGTTATCCGGGCGATCGCCAAATCTATGCAGCCCATAAAAAGCAGTGCAACAAAAAGGAAATCCGCTGGATTAAGCAACAACTCTCTTTGCAATAGGGGCTTTGCCCTTGCTAACGATTAAATCGACACTTGGAGGTGAGACCGATGAAGCAGCCCAAACGTAACCTAAATCCTGCCCTCGACGACCCCTTTGACTTGATGGATGAACTCGAAACATTCTCCTTTTGAGCGCTCCAGTAAACGTCGTCGAGGCTACCCATCTGAGACGGCTGTTAAGCGGGGCGATCGCATCGTCCACGGCAATAAAGAACTCCAAGAAAAACTGGGCAATAATGATCTCTGTCCCTGTGGTTCTGGCCGACGCTTCAAACGGTGCTGTCGCAATAGCGGCCGATATGACGGTAGCTTACGCAGTTACTACTTTTAGGTAGAAGATACCTGTAAAGAAAAAAAAGGCTGATTGGGTGGGGGAACCTCACTCTTATGTAACCTGAGTTTCAGTTAAGCCAAGAGCACAAAAACTTATAAAACTCCATGAAATCAACAATACTGGCTCCGATATTGCCGGAGCCCGTCGGGAGCCCTCTCCCCCTCAGCGGGAGGTGTCGGGGGGCTGAACCCCTGACAACCGGGTTTGGCATCGAGATTTCTAGGCTTTGAGGAATGCGATCGCTTCGCTTAACCGAAACTCACGTGCTTTAGATCCCGTAGCGCGGGCATTTTGCCTGCCAGCACGGAATCTGCATGAACTTCTCCGGTAGAAAATCCTGCAAAGTGAACAACCCAGGCGCTACCCCCACAGGTATTAATGAAAAAATCCTAATGCATCTCGAAGCACTTGCAGGCTCGCAGCCCACACTCGAACCACCCCGGTCAGCGCGACACGCGACCACCCCTCCCAAGAGGGGATTCTTTCTGTCAATTCTTGGCGTTTAATCCACATCCGGCCCTGTTCGCAGTTCAAAGTCCGCAGAACGAAGCGGTACAGCAGAGCCCGGATATTCTGGAATATAGATCCGTTCTGAGTCCGGTGGCGGGGGAAAGAGGGAATCATCCGCTGAGTCTCGCTCGAACCGAGGGAAGAGCGGCCTGTAGTAAAGATTCACCCGAACGGGTTCCGGCAAATCCGCTGCTGGCCGTTGCTTGACAGAGAGTCGCGTCAGGCTCGTCAAGCCATCGAGGGAACGCCAGTTGTCAACTTGGTCAAAATCAAGATAAAGCTGGGTTAAATTTGATAGGTTTGAGACAGCATCGAGGCTGGTAATACCACTGGATTCGAGATTCAAGACTTTTAAGTTCGTCAGGGTTGCCAGTGGCACATCATTCTCGATGGTATTGCCGAATAAACTGAGCTGAACCAACTGGGTTAACCCACTCAGGGGACGAATATCGACAATCTCATTGAGGGCTAAATCTAAGAGTTCGAGCTTGACCAGGTTGCTAAGCGGCGAGAGATCTTGAATTTGATTCTCATGAAGCCAGAGAACCTCTAGATCGGTGAGCATGGCTAAGGGTGAAATATCCGTAATTTTATTGTCACTGAGCCCGAGGAAACGCAAATGACTTAAGCTGGCTAGCGGTTCCAAGGCTTCGAGATGGCGACTTCTTAAACTCAAGGAGAATTCAAGATTCAGTTGTGCTTCGGCCTGAGCGCAGTCTTCGGCTTCAACTGAATCGAGCAAGACTTCGACTGTATACCATTGTTCTAGCGTCAACTGCTCTCGGTTTTCGCACCAAGCTGAAAAGGTCTCAAACTCACGGGTGTCAAATCCGGCGATCGCCGCAGTCGTCCCCAAGAACGGTACCAAAAATAGACTAAAGATTGCAGAATTAAGATAAGGCGAAATTAAGCGCATTGATTTGTCAACACTCCATTCACTCAAGGAATACCAGGGAAACTCTCGACGATTTCAACTTCCAGATCCGGAAAAGAGGTGACAGGTTTAATCGTAAAATCCGGAAAAGAAGTGACAATCTCCCATTCCCCACAATCATCGGGGAAATTCTCCACAAACTTTACTTCTAGATCAGGAAATGACTCGACAAACTTGATTTCTAAATCTGGGAAGCTCTCGACAAACTGCACCTTGCCGTAGAGCGGTATACCGTTGTAACTGCACTGCTCGGGATCAATATCAGCATCTCTTGCTAAAGACAGAGGACTGATGAGCAAGATTAGCCCAACCGTAATAATTAACAGAATTAGCCACTTAATCTTCAGCATCACATATTATTTTGCGGCTCTGCCGCCTACACCATTGCCAGCATCCGAATGATTTGAGGCAGAGCCTCTTGCGTTGCATGACCGGGCAGAGCCCGGTAACGAGTTGATCTTTCAACTATTTAACCAACGCTTTTCTCGGCGCAAAGGACTCGATCGCCCGCAATTTTTCATAGAGTTCCTTTTCTTCAGTTGTCAAGTCCGTGGGAATCTCAATGCGCAGCTCCACCACCTGATCGCCCCGTTCCTCCGTCTCATCGGGAAAACCCTTCTTGGCTAAACGCAGGCGCTGGCCCATCTTTACACCCGCAGGTAAATTCATCTTCACCAGCCCATCGAGCGTTGGCACTTCCACCGGGCCGCCGAGCACCGCCTCCGTGGGGGTAATCGGCACCGGGCAAAACACATCCCGGCCGCGCACTTCAAAGTGAGCGTGGGGTTCGACTGTGATCTTGAGGTAGAGATCGCCGCCATTGATACCCTGATTACGCAGACGAATCTTTTGCCCGTCGCGCATGCCTGCTGGCATATCCACCTCGAGCGATCGCCCATCCTCCAAGCGAATCCGTTCCCGACCACCGTTAAAGGCCTTCTCGAGGGGCAATGATAGCCGCGCCTCCACATCTCGTTTGCGCTCAAGGCGATAGGAGCGCGGCCCCGATGAAGATTTTTTGGCTTTGGGCTCCGGGGGGCGTTCGGTTTTGGTGCGACGGGGGCTATTGTAGGCTTCGGCCGAGCGGGGATCGATGCGATCGCGCCGGGGCGTATCGGGGCGGTTGAGCAGGTCTTCGACAAAGCGATCGAAATCTTGAACCTCTGGGTCGCGGTTTCCACTCCGCTTGGGCTTGCGCTTGTTCATCGACTCCAGCGCCCGCTTAAACTGGTCGTATTGGTTGCGCCGCCCTTCATCCGAGAGGATCTCGTAGGCTTCGTTGATGTCTTTGAACTTGTCTTCAGCGATCTTGTCTCCCGGATTCATATCCGGGTGGTACTGCCGAGCCAAGCGCCGAAACGAGCGCTTAATCTCCTCCGGTGCGGCCTGGGATGAGATTTCTAAGATCTCGTAATAGTTCCGAAAGTTTTGCCGTCCTGCAACCATCGATTTCATGTCATGTTAAAAAGGGAAACCGTTTGTTTAGGGGCTGTCACCATTTAGATTTCAAGCTCTGAGAGTGACTGGCGTACAGCCCCTTTTCCTGTTGTTTGGGTCGGGCGCGACCTGCCTTGTCCCATCAGACTTCTGCGGTTAAATGATGACACGCCCTAGTTGTTTGAGCCAATGGTAGGGACTAGATCTTGGGGGCCCTGCGTTAGTCTAATCCGCTTTGCAACACCCACAGCTCATTGTCTGGATTGTTGCACTGATGGGTGGGGCACGGAAACCGAGCCCCTACAAGAGCCCCTTAGAACCAATCATCATCCTCATCCTCCCAACGGTTACGACTGGGGGGATTGCGGCGATCGCGCGGTGGGGGTGGCGTATCTCGGCGCGGTGGACGACTCTCAGCATTCCGACGGGGCGGATCTTGGCGGGAGGAATTGGGGCGGCGCTCCTCGCGAATGCGCCGGGGGCTTTGCCATTCGTCTTCACCCCAATCGTCCCAGCTATCGTTATTGCGAGCATCTTGAGGGGGGACATCATTCCGCCGACTGGGACTACCGCCATTCATCATGCCGCGACGATCGCCATTACTCCGATTGGCGCTGTCGTAGGATCGTGAATCATTGGGGTAAGACGAACGGTTTGATGATCCACTGTAGGGATCCGTGCCATAGGTGTCATTGTAAGGATCACGATAAGCATTATTGCCGTAGGCAGTGCGATCGTAGGGGTTAGCGGGGTTGGACTGCCCGTAACGGTTGGGTGTACCGTAGGGGTCAGCACCCCCGTTGTAGCGTGGACTCCGGCTGGGGGGATTATAGGGCGGATTGTAAGGCGGTGCGCCATAGTCGTAGGGGTCGTAGTCATAGGGGTCGCGTCGGCGATCGCCCGAGAAGACACTTTTAATCGAGCCAAAGAAGTTATCGTCGTCGTCATCTTCGGTTTGTAGGCGCACCTCGCGGTTGAGTTCGTAGAGGGCATCTTGCAGGGTGGCATAGGTGCGATCGATCGCCGGGTCGTCGTCTTTTTCCAGGGCAGCCTCGAGACGACGCACCAAATCATCGATTTGGCGGCGGTAATAGCTGGCAAACTGGGTGCCAAAGTCGAGGGCTACTTCCCGTAGACGCCGCTGGGCCTGATCCACTAGCGCCTTGGCCTTGTTGCGCTTCTCCACTTGATCGCGACGGGCACGGTCTTGCTGGGCAAATTCCTCAGCGTCCCGCAACATCCCATCCACTTCAGACTGGGTCAGGGTCGAGGCGTCCTGAACCACAATACTTTGCTCCCGGCCGGTGGTCTTGTCGATCGCCGTTACCTGCAAAATACCGTTGGCATCAATATCAAAGGCGACCTGAATTTGCGGCACACCGCGAGGTGCAGGGGGAATGCCCGTGAGCTTAAAGCGTCCGAGGGATTTATTGTCGGTCGCCATTTCTCGCTCGCCCTGGAGGATATGGATCTCGACCACGGTCTGGTTGTTTTCCCCGGTCGAAAAGATGTCCGATCGCCGCACTGGAATGGTGGTATTGCGCTGAACCAGCGTTTTCATGGCACCGCTGATTGTCGCTAGACCCAGCGAGAGGGGCGTTACATCTAACAACAACACATCCTTGACCGCGCCGGTGAGAATCCCCGCTTGGATGGCTGCCCCCACTGCCACCACCTCATCGGGGTTCACGTTCTGGTTCGGTTCGACAGCGATCAACCGCTTGACCAGTTCCATCACCATCGGCATTCGGGTAGAGCCACCCACCAGCACTACCTCATCGATCTGGCGCGGCGTCAGCCCCGCATCTTGAATCGCCCGCTTCATCGGGCGGCGGAGGCGGCTCAGGAGGTCGGCACAGAGTCCTTCAAAGTCAGCGCGGCTGAGACGGCTTTCGATATGTTTGGGGCCATCGTCGGTGACAGTGATAAACGGCAGATTAATTTCGGTCGCACCCACGCCCGAGAGTTCGATCTTGGCTTTTTCGGCGGCTTCGGTGAGGCGTTGGAAGGCTTGGCGATCGCTACTGCGCAGATCAATCCCTTCCGCTTCGAGAAACTGCTCCGCCAGCCAATCCACAATGCACTTATCAAAATCATTGCCGCCCAGTTGAGTATCGCCGCTGGTGCCCTTAACCTCAAAGACGCCATCACCCACCTCCAATAGCGAGACATCAAAGGTGCCACCACCGAGGTCAAAGACCATGATGGTTTGGTTTTCGCGGCGATCGAGACCATAGGCCAGCGAGGCCGCCGTGGGTTCATTAATAATGCGCAAGACTTCAATCCCAGCGATGGTTCCGGCATCTCGAGTGGCTTGGCGTTGGGAGTCATTGAAGTAGGCCGGCACGGTAATGACAGCCCCTGTGATCGGTTCTCCCAGATACTTTTCGGCGTCTTCGATCAGTTTGCGGAGTACTTTGGAGGAGAGCTCTTCGGGGGAAAAGTCTTTATCAAGGCGGGGGCAGGGAATGCGGACTTGGCCTGCCTCATTACGACGAATGGTATAGGCCACCCGTTTCGAGTCTGTCGCGAGTTCGGCATAGTTACGACCGATAAACCGCTTGAGGGCATAGAAGGTATTTTGGGGGTTGAGCACCGCCTGCCGCCGGGCCAACTCACCCACAAGCAGCTCACCATCTTTGTTGAAGCCCACGACCGAGGGCGTTGTGCGCATTCCTTCAGCATTGGCAATGACGGCGGGTTTACTCCCCTGCATCACGGCCACCACTGAGTTCGTTGTTCCTAGGTCAATGCCGACTACTGTTCCCATGCGCGTTGTTTGAGGCTGCTCTCTACAGCGGCTTTCTGAATAAATGTTAAGTCGTCGCCCCCCATTGTATCTTGAGTCTTCCCTGGCCTTAATACAGCCTGGAGCATAACCTAAACTTCCAGTGTGATCGCGGCTGGGGATATTGCCCTACACCCTCGACTGCCACCATGTCTCAACGTTTTCTCCAACTTCCCACCCTCACCTCCCTGGGGAGAGGATTAAGGTGAGGGGTTGCGTAACTGGGATGCTCCCAGTAAGCAATGCGACAATATCAGATAACTCTATCTCCACTTCTGGAGAAAGTGCTCTTGGCATTTTTGCTTTTGCCAGAAATGGAACAGTGGACAATGCGACGATATCAGGTAACTCTATCTCCACTTCTGCATTCGCATCTTATGGACTTTTTACCGTTGCAACCTCAGGGTTATTGAGCAATGCGACGATATCGGGTAACTCTATTTCTACGACTAACTTCCAATCTCATGGCATGTTTACCCAGGTCAATGCAGGAACAGTGAGTAATGTCGCCATTACCAATAACCTCATTCAGCAAGCCGGACAGCATAGTGTTTACCTACAGATTGTCTCTAGCGCCAACACTATCTGTGTTGCCCAGTTCACAGGCAACACCAGTGTATGCCTAACGTGGCCGGAGGGGGTGGCAATGACCTGAACTTCGATATTGAGGGAAGTTCGACGGTGGATTTTGTGGACTTCGCCAATATCATGAGCAACAATACTGGGTTTGATGATATTGCCGGGGCACCTACAGCAACACCGACGAATTGTTAGGGCGCATCATCAAATTAACCGCAGAAGCCTGATGGGACAAGCGATGGAGCGCTCGACCCCAAAAGCAGATAAAGGGGCTGTAAGCTAGATGCAGCAATAGTTTGCAATCTAAATGATGAAAGCCCCTAGTCGTGGCGTAGCGCTGACCGGAATGGGCTTTGGGCTTGACCACTTGGGTCAGCTGGGGCGATCGCAAACAAAGTCTAAAGTTTCTGAACAAAGAATCACCGAAGGGAAGATAGCAGGGTTTAATGACGATCGTTACGCTACATCAATTTCTCGTGAGAGATTTACCGTTATGAGTTTAGTCAATTCTTTGCTGGGCGCGATCGACAACCCCAACCTCCAAGCCAATGCCAACCAGCTCGGCAATATTGTCAATACAGTCCAGAGCCTCAGCCAGGCGAACTCCGCCAGCCCCGATGCGATGCAAATGGCGATGGGGATTGTGGGCAAATATGTGCAGTCCAGTCTCAAGCAAAAACGTCAACAGGATGGCCCCCAGGCTACCCAGCAGTTGGTGAACCAATACAGCGGCACGCAGCCCAATGCCGCCGTGGTAAATGCGCTCCTGGGCAGCCAGCAAGCTCAAGGCTTAATCAATGAAGTGAGCGCAAAAACCGGCCTGCCCGCTGGCACAATTCAAGCGCTCCTCCCCTCCCTGATCCCGCTGGTGTTGCAATTTCTGCAAAGTGGTGCGAGTTTAGATGGCAACAACAATGAGTTGCTCAATTCGTTCCTCGATAGCGATGGTGATGGCGATGTGGATATTGCCGATGTGATGAAGCTAGCGGGTCAGTTTATGTAGGGCACGTCATCCATTCGCATCAGGAGCCTGACAGGATCTAGCGATAGAGCGCCCGACCCCAAAAACAGTAAAGAGGGGCTGTAAACCAGCGATCGCAACTGTTTGCAATCGAACGGATAACTGCCCCTAGGCATTCGCCCGCAAGTGAATAGACGAATGGAAGTTTAGACAATAAATCGGGAATCCCATAGCGCAGGCGTCTCGCCTGCCAAGGGTTCTGAGAATTTTGCAATTCCCGGATTAAATTCTTAACCTTCATAAGTCCATTCGCCCGAAATGATGACGGTTAAGCCATTAATCCGGGAATTATGTCGGGTGGGCAATGCCTACCCACCAACCGTTTTAGCGCTCAGGGACGACCGATTTATTTTCTTTCTTGACGTGAGTTCTGAATAAGCAGAATCGCGCAAGACGGTCGAAACTCAGCAGAATTAACCATACTAGCTCCGATATTGCTGGAGTCTGAGGGGGCAATTTCCCCCTCAGCGGGAGGTGTCGGGGGGCTGGACCCCTGACAACCGGGCTTGAAAACGAGATTTCAAGGTTTTGAGGAATGCGATCGTTTCGCTTAACCGAAACTCACGTTTCTTAAGTTCCATAATTGACGGGTGGGTCAGGTTTGAAATGAACGAAACGTCTCAAACCCGACCCTGCGTTGGATCTCAGCATTAAACGAGTTGATCATCAATTTTCTCTGGCGAAATAAATTCCTGTCACGCTCCGGACAAATCTGATTGGGTCTGAATAAGGGGTGTGAGCGATCGAAAAACGTTCGACCCAACCCGAGAAAATGAACCATGCAAACCCACACGCCAATGCTAGAGACCAATGTTCTGGACATTAACCCCAACCAGCACTATATAAAAATTGGTCAGAGGCTAAGAGCCGCACGTCTTGAGCAAGATTTATCCATCCAGACGCTCTCCCAACGAACTTGGGTAAGTACGAATGTTATTCGTAGCTTAGAGACAGGCGATCAATCGCGTTGGCCTGAAGAAATTTTTCTCCGTTCCTTGGTGGTCAGACTCGCAACGGCATTGGACTGGACAACCATTGAGCAAGAATTACCCCCCACTGAAATTACCCAGACGATTCTGCCCTCATGGTATGACCCTGACCTGGAAGCCGCGTTCAAACTCGATGTCGAGGATGATGTGTCGCTGCAGAACTATGTGCGCTATCTGCTGATTGTGACCGGCTTGGTCAGTGGGTTTAGTTGGATGACCTTGCATCAAATGCGAACCGAAGCCCAAAGTCAGACCTCTAGAGCAGTGTTTGTCACCCCTCAATGTCAAGCTTTCTGTCTACCCCAACCGGATGCAACTGCGGCGATACCCACCGGGAGTGACTTTATTGAATGGTCAGATGATTAAGGACTCTAAGTACAGGGCAAAAAATATTAAACGTGAGTTTCGGTTCAGCGAAGCTATCGTATTCCTCGGGAGCACTGAAATATCAATGTCAAACTCGGTTGTCAGGGGGCCAGCCCCACGACACCTCCCGCTGAGGAGGAAATTGCCCCCTCAGACTCCGGCAATATCGGAGCCAGTATTCTTGAGGTGAGAACTTTATCCGCAGGTGTGAAAATGCACCTAACGGAGGCCCAGCCAAGTAAAGAGGTCTTGATGGGTCAACAGCTCTAGCCCAATTAAGATGAAAAATCCAACCATGGCAAAGCGACCATTAATTTTCTCGGCGTAGTCGCTAAACCCAAAAGTGGGTGGGGGCTCGATGATGGGGGAGGGGGTGTCGGGGGCGGGTGTTGACTCCCGAGTTTCTGGGGTTTCCGGAGGTTGTGCGTTAGGGTCTTGGGTCATGGAGAATTGCGGATTATTAGTTTCTACACCACATCTGTCTTGAAATCGGGGGTAGGGAAGGGTTTGAAAACCTCCCTTACGGGGTCTGTCGCCATCACGGAGGGAGTCTACCGTAGTACCATGGCATACCTTAATGGGTGCATTCGGTTACTCGGGGGTCAATCCTTCAAAATATGGGTGGTGTTGGGTTACTCTTCGAGAAGCAAGCTACGCTCGGCTCAACCCAACCTACACTAATACACCTTTTTAGCTGTGTCACGGCAGTGGTTTGCAAAAAGATGTTTTGAGCAGGGGATGAGATTTAGATACCGTCTAGTGTAAGCAAAGCTTGCCCCAGGCGCTTAGCAATTCTGAAGTAGGCTTCAATAGAGGGGCTAAGCATTGGGATAAGACGTGATGATCTGGACGATCGCCCCCCGAACCCTTTTCCGCTGGAGCCTCTTGGGCCTCAGTGCGATCGGCGCAATCCTAGGATTGGGACTATACTTCGTCACCAACCATCTGCTCTACCCCGGTCAGCCCGAACCTGACCCCGCGCAGCAAGCGATTTTGGCTGACCCAGACGCCTCCGGTTTTACCATCCAGTCCTTCATTGCCCAGGCGGAGGATGGGGTGACGTTGCAGGCTTACCTGCTCACCCCAACGCTACAGCCGGGCACGACGACCCACTACAAAAATTTTGCCACCCGCTTGCGAGCGGCTGACATTTCTGTTCCTACCCATGACGCGGCCGCTCGGGGAACCATCTTGATGCTCCATGGCATCTCGGCGAGAAAAGAACAGAATTTGGCGATCGCCGAGCGTCTGGTGGTCGCTGGGTATCGTTGCATTCTCTACGACTCTCGCGCCCATGGTGAGAGTGGCGGCGAATTTGTCAGCTATGGCTGGCGAGAAGTCGCCGATGCCCAAGCGGTTTTGGCTGCGGCGATCGCCCAATTCGACACGCTGGAGCATCCCCTGGCTCCCTTTGGCTTATTTGGCCAGTCTCTGGGTGCTTCCGTGGGTTTACAGCTGGTGCCAGAAGAACCCCACATCCAGTCAGCGGTGCTGGTAAGCCCCTTTAGTCGTTTAGAGGATGTGATGGCAGAAACAGCCCAGCCCTACTTGGGACGTTGGGGCACTGAGTTGCTTTTGCCCCTGGTTGCCCAGGTGATTCGCTGGCGCACCCGTGGCTCTGAGCCAGGTTTTGAGGGGGGTTTTGATCCGGGGGCGATCGCCCCCGTCCAAGCCGCCGAGCAGGTGAATGTTCCCGTGTTGCTAATTCACGGCCAAGCGGATGATGTAATTTTTCCCCACCATGGCCAGCGCAATTACGCGGCGATCGCCCACCCCGACAAAATCTGGCGTCCCGTCCCCGAAGGTACCCATCAGGATGTGCTAGCGGTGGGTGGTGATGCCCTTTACCAAGAAATGGTGGAGTTTTATCAGCGGACACTGAAGCATAATTAAAAGTTCAATCTTACTGATTTCTACGCTGAAAGTAGTGGGATGCACCCGCCCTACTTTATGCTTTTTTAAGAAGATGAACTGAACGATGGCATTGCCAATGAAGCTGTTTTGTATGCCCTTGCTCTATCGACTGCTTTTGCTTTGTTTGTTGCTCTGTTGTCTGGGGGTTATTAACCCTCCAGCCGGCCACGCCACAACGGCTCAACCCCCTTGCCCAGCGGGGATGGTGCTTATTCCAGGCGGGACTTTCACCATCGGCTCCGATACCCATTACCCCTCGGAACAGTCGGCGGCAGATGTGACGGTCGAGCCCTTTTGTATGGCGCGTCATGAAGTGACCAATGGTGAGTTTCGGGCTTTTGTTGAGGCGACCGGCTACCAAACGATTGCGGAGCAGCCGCTGCCCGCCGAGCAATTTGCCAGCCTCAGCGAAGCGGAGCGGCAACCGGGCTCCCTGGTCTTTCAACCCCCGTCGGAAGGGATTGAGCAGGTAGCGTATTTAAGCTGGTGGCATTGGGTTCCGGGGGCGAACTGGCAGCACCCCTATGGCCCGGAGAGCGAGATTGCCGGTCAGGATAATCACCCTGTGGTGCATATTGCCTACGATGATGCGATCGCCTATGCCCAATGGCAGGGTCAGGCGCTGCCCACCGAAGCCCAATGGGAACATGCGGCACGGGGGGGATTGGTGGATCAAGATTTTGCTTGGGGGGAGGCCTATTCGGCCCAAAAGGCCAACACTTGGCAAGGAATATTCCCTTTTGTCAACACGAAAGAAGATGGCTATCTGGGGACGGCTCCGGTTGAGTCTTATGCTGCCAACGGCTATGGCCTGTATGACATCACTGGCAATGTGTGGGAATGGACAGCGGATTGGTATCAGGAGGGCCATGGGGGTATGGCCCATACACTCAACCCCTCGGGTCCGGCGCAAGCGGCAAGCTTTGACCCGAAAAAACCGCAAGAGAGAGCCTTGCATGTCATTAAAGGCGGCTCCCATCTCTGCGCACGGAATTACTGTAGTCGCTACCGCCCGGCGGCGCGGGAGTCCCAAGCGCCGGATACGGGCACAACGCATATTGGCTTTCGTTTAATCGCAAGTCCAATATCTCTCGAAACCTGATTTCTGGATGAGTAAGCGGTGCGAAAGATTCTGAAACTTAGCGGAATTAACGATACTGGCTCCAATATTGCCGGAGTCTGAGGGGGCAATCTCCCCCTCAGCGGGAGTATCGGGGGGCTGGCCCCTGACAACCGGGTTTGACAATGAGATTTCAGTGCTTTGAAGAATACGATCGCTGCGCTTATGTTTAGGGTTTAGCCCCCGGAATCGACCAGCGTTTAATCTGTCCCACGGTTACAGGCATGGCGTCAGCGACATCAACGGTAAAGCGGAAGACCTGGCGCGATCGCTTGCCATCCTCGGGGTCATAGAACGTCAGCAACAGATCCCAACAGTCACTATTGAGGCGGCAATAGGGGCTTTTTTCCACGGCAATAGTGTCAAGGTGGCGATTCGAGGCGATCGCATCCACAAAGCTCGATGCGGCCTGGAAGATGTTGGTGGTGGCAAAGTTAAGGGCGCGATCGCGCGAGGTTTGACCCACATTATGCAGATCGAAATACACCCGACTTAAAAAGGCCGCCAACCCTTCCCGCAGCAATGCCAGTTCCTCCTGTGCCATCGTCTCGACGCCCTCCCCTAATACCGTAGCCAGGGCTGACTCCACGAGGGCAGGACTATTCCAACCATACATTCCCCGAGGGTTGTGTACATTCAGCACAGGCACCACTTCTCCTGAGAGGAGTTCCACAGTGCGACTGGTTTGCCGACCTGGAATGCTCAGCCGCTCAATCAATTCAGCGCTGTTGTCCGGCTCTAACTGCCCATTGAGCATCAGCAAAAACAGCTCGTAGATGTCATTTGCAAAAGGGCCTTTAGGATCAAGAGCATAGAGGATATTCTCATCCAAGCTCAAAGTCCAGATTAGAGAATGGGCGGCATCGGGGTTATTATCCAGATGCTCGATCATCTGACGGATATCTTGAGGGTCTGGCGGCATCACCAGCCCATTGCGCTCAACCGGGGCCATTGTTTGGGCAAAGGTATCGCGTCGAGTCTCGTCACCAAAGTCATAGCCGATCGTGCCCAGGGTATAGACCTGACCCGAATGGGCCGTGCTGGGCTGGACAGAGTCAGGAGAAGCGGCGGCCAGGGGTTGGCTGGTGGCCGCTAACGCCCCAGTTATTACCGTTGCTGCCTCAGGACGAGCGGGAGTTTCGATACGGCCGATGTCTGGTGCAGACACCAACGGGACGGCAGCGGGCACCAGAGCAGGATATTCGGTGCGGGTGACTTGATCGCCCGCAAAAGAAAGGGTAACAGACACGCCAAAGAGGCGACCCATCGCACCAGGCAGGTTGACTTTGCCGCGCAGACAGCGCTCCGGTTCATCGGTGTCGTCGGCGGTGCAGGGAGTGGCCGTATTGAGCAGCGCCGCCCTTACGGCTTCGGCGTCCACGGGTTTGTCCTGTTGGAGTTGCAAACTCATCAGCAGGGCGCACAGTCCTGTCATCACGGGAGCTGCCGCGCTGGTTCCTTTTTGGCGGATCGGTTCTTCATTGCCCGGTTGAGCCCCCAGAATCTCGCCGCCGGGAGCCATGATGCCCTCCGAGGCGTTGTTACCGCCCCAGTTACTAAATTTGTAGGGGCTACCATCAGGCTTGAGCGCCCCCACCGAGAGCACACCAGGTAAGACCGCTGGTAGACACCAGCATTTCCCTTTATCGTTGCCAGCTGGGGCGACGACCAGAATATTGTTGTCTTGGCATTTTTGCAGCGCACGCACCAGGATTTCTTCCCCTTCACCCGTTTGGGTGGGACGGCAGATCGCACAGTGGATAATATTGGCACCCAACTCCAGACCCAGTTCAAAGGCGCGGGCCAGGTTGAGGGGAGACATCAGTTCTTCGGCAGTGCCAACAGCGTTCAGGGGGACGTTGATCACGCGGCAGCGTGGAGCCAGACCGGGGACAGGAGTGTTTTCCTGGCCGACAATCGTGCTGGTGATGTGGCTAGCATGGCTATCGCTGAAGATGCGACTGAGTAGGGTTTCGGGGAAGACCTCTTTGAGCTTTTCGTGCCGGGTTGCTTTGTCGAGGTCATCGTTATTGTTGATGGCTTGGTATTCCAGGTAGGCTGCTGTGGGAACAGGTTCGGCGGGTGGATGCCAATAGGGGAAGACCTTGGACACCTCTGCACCCTCAAAACAGGAGAGGCTATGGTCGGGGTCGCCATCGAGAATCACGATCGTAATTCGGGGGTCGCCGAGGGTTTGGTTTCGCAGTTCGGCCAGGCCGGTAATTCGCTCGTCGAGGTCGTGGGGATATTCAGCGATGGGGGGTGCAGCGGTAACAACGTCAGGGGGTTGGGATGGAGATAGCGCAGCGGTTTCTTCAGTTGGATCAGATGGAGCAGCGGGGGCGATAATATCAGGTTCGGGTGCGTCCGCTGGTGCTATGTCCACAGCAGTTCCGGCTAGGGTTTCGGGGGTGTCATCTGAGCTGGCGGGGGCGATCGCCTTTAGCTCCGCTTTTCCGTCTTCCTGGGCAGGCGCTGCCGGGGCGATCGCCCCGGATGAAGTGGTACAACTGACTGAGGACGTATGACCACCACTGGTCTGAGCGTCCGAAGCGGGCAGCGACCCTAACATAAATTCACCCACAGACGACTCGACCTCAT
Organism: Cyanobacteria bacterium P01_G01_bin.54; assembly: GCA_039180005.1. GTDB lineage: Bacteria > Cyanobacteriota > Cyanobacteriia > Cyanobacteriales > Spirulinaceae > SIO3F2. Next base: position 27,997 of record JBCDEB010000015.1, read on the forward strand.
AGTCCAAGCCAGTGACCCGTGCAAAGCGATCGCTATCTCCCCCCCCCAACGCACAGGGTGCCAAGTCCATATTGGTTGCGACCAGATAGAGGTTTTGATGCAGCACCCCCACATGCTTGAGCACCAAGGCATAAGCCAGCGAGCGATACTTGCGAAACAGCCGCCCAAACCGAGCTGTCATAATCAGCAAAACCTGGGGCATCCCCTGTTCACCACTGCTCCGGTAAGCATCCTGGAGAAAAGCTTGGCGATCGGCATCTGTCGCGTCTAGCTGAGCCAGTTGGTGGTGGAGAGGATCATAATGGTAGAGACCTGCTGAGATCCCCTCACAGCGGCGGACGACAGCGTAAACTTCCAGCTCATACATTGAGCCCCCGCAGGGATAAGGGCGGCGACTCGACTCGCCCCAGTCGAAGTCCTCCCCATACCATTCCTTCCCCAATTCCTGCAATTCTGTACTAAAAGTATAGATTTCCTGAACCCGGGCACTGCGATAGAGCAGTTCACCCAATTGCTCGATGGTAATCGGGTTATTCTCGTCATATTGCCGAATCGACGTCCGCTTCTCGATCGCCGTGGTCAGGGTGCGATCCCGCTGGCGAATCGCATCAATGCTAATTTGCGGTAGGGTCACCACCTGCTCACTCATCGGCGGCTTGACCACTGGAAATTGATCCCAGATGTCTACGTTACCCGCAATATCTTCAGTGGGATAGTCATGGCGGCCCAGACGAGAGCGGCTGTGGAAGAGCAGATTATGAAAATCCCAAAGCCGCAGCGCAGGGGTCTCTGTCTCAAGACTGAGGAAGTTTGTAGCCCAGAGCAAATTGAGAAATTGAACAGCCGTCTCCGCCCCGAGCTGGGGGGGCGGGGTCAATGCCCCCAAGACCGCTGGCTGGGCGAGTTGAGCCAAAATCGCGCTCGCCCGCCAATCCGCCAGCTTGACCCGGAAAGCTGAGAGCGGCGACTCCAGCACCATGCTCCCGTCCTGGGTATGCTGATAGGCAAAGCGCGACAGACTCACCTTGGCCGCTGTCCAATGGGGAGCATCTAGGTTAAGCTGCGCCGTCTCCACCAGCGGCTCAGCTATAGCCAGTGGGGACACCGCATAGGTCAGCCAGCCCTGCTGCTCAAGCTGTTGTAGCGTTGCGGCAAAGGCAACACCAGCTGCTGGCCCGGTTTGGTGGGTCAGGGTTTGCACCAGCGCCTCCCGAGTTGCCTCACCTCGCTGGAGGTGCTCAAGACCTTGCTCAAGACCCCTGTAGGTATCGAGGGTCAGGGTGCTTGCCATGGGGTCTTGACCCTGCAACGTATAATGCTCCGCTGCAGGCATGACTTGCACCGAGGGGTTGAGGGCAACGGTGAAAGGAGAAGAGGGCATAGGTCTCGAAGAGAATAACAGCAGAAAGGTTTAAAAGGGCATCGCCATGGGGTTCATCTGCGCCTCCGGTGTCGGTGTCTCCCGCCAACCTAGCTGCACAGGCACGTCATAGAGCCGCCCTGGCCCAAACCGCGACCAAAAATGACGCAGCCCCGGCACAATCACCTTGACCACATTGAGGCCAATATCCGGGCGGGTTTGATCCAGTACCAGGGTTTCTAGACCTGCCTCCTGGGCTAGCGCTACACAGCCGAGCACATCCTCCCGGATATCCTCGCCCCAACACCGGGGGTAGTCCTGAGCCGTTTTGAGGGACTGCTGTGGATCAGGCACCAGATAAGGCTGATTCTCCAAGGTCGCCTCGAGTAGCCATTGCTTGGCATCACCATCGAGTTCCTCATCGGGAACCTTGTCAAGCTCCAGGCCAATTTGGTTCAGTTCCGTCAGGGTGCGCAGGAGGGCGATCGTCGGGTCGAGGTGCGCCCCAAAACCCAAAATCAAGCGCTCAGACTCGCCAAGCGTGCGGCGTGAGACCCCCACAAACGCCGGAATCGCCAGATCCGCCGTCAGATCCAACACCCACAGCTCCCGATGATTTGCCGCATAATGCTGTTGTAGCTCGCAAAAATAGGGCTCTGCAAAGCTGGTCAGATCCACCGCCGGACGCTGCAAGCGGTTGTACCACCACAACCCCACACTGTCCCGTTCCACCAGCTCCATAAAGCCCTGCAGGATGGCTTCTTCTAGGGTATTGCCCGCCGCATTACCATTCGAGTCAGCGCGGCAAAAGCGCTGTCCCTTAGGCGTTGGGTAGTTGTAGTAACAAAAGGCGGTGGGTAAATACTTGTGTCGCTGCTCCGTCAGCGACCACACCGGCGTCCAATCGAGGGTTTGCGCCGGGTCAAACCGGGTGGGAATCCAGTCATGGGTGGCTTGGCGGCTTTTGTTGATTTCTTTCCGGTTGGCATATTGAGTGTCACTGATACAGAGACAAACCTCCGGGTTAATGGCGAGTTCTCCAAGCTCGTCAAAGGTGGCTGCCTTACGTGGCTCATCCCCTTGGTAAATACCGGAGTAGCGCTCCACCGCCTCACAAAAGCCACTAGCCCGGGACTGGCTATCGGTTTTGCCCTTACCCGAACTCTTGTGTTTGAGTTTGCTGCGCAGCCCCCGCAGTGAGGTCGCTTCGCCAAAGGCATGGCCTGCTCGGTAGGTATGCACCAGCGGGTTACTCGGATCACTCAGCCGCACCAGCTCGGTTACCACGCCCGTGATCGGGCTAATCAGGTGCTCGTGCTTCTGTACTGTTTCCTGGGGCGTCAAAGCGCGGTGACCGCCATCGCGGGTAAATTGCTTCTGGCGAGGCACGAGCACCAGGTCAGTAAAACCCCGACGACTGAGCAGTTCCGGATCGCCGCAGCTCGAACATTGGGGGCGACGACTCAGAATATGGGTTTTCAGCTCCAGGGTGCGGTGGTTGAGGGTCAGGAGCTTACCGTTGAGGTTGGACAACTCGACAACACCGTTCGGCGAGAAGGAGCGGACGAGGTGTTTGGCAATTTCTGTGGCGGCAAATTGCAGGCTGGTTTGCACGGTGGAAGGCAGCGCCGCACGAGCGGTCGGCAGGTAGGGGCTGAGTTTTTGCAGATCGAGATCAGCGGTGGCATTGCCGTTGGCGTGGGCGGCGGCATAGGCTTGGTATTGCTTTTGGCGCTGGACTGAAGCTTCCACTTCCCGATTGCCTTCTAGACGATGGGCCAAGCAGTGCCAGCAGCCCGTCTCACCAGGCTGAAAAACGGGTCCGAGCCAGAGGACGCTACCCAGGGGTTTAACCAGCAGCCAGGGTTGACGCGTTTGGAGGTGGTGCTGGTTGAAGGCGACAAGATCCGGATGGAGATAGTCGTCGGTTAGAACGACGGTCAGGGCGGTAGAGTTGACATCCTCGCCCTGGATGGGAATGCCCAGATCCTGTAGGGCCGTGGCCAGACTATCGACCATAGCTTGGCTAATGCGACTGCCAGCAACCTTGAGGCAAACGGGTTGCTTGAGGGCTTGGGCAGCTTTGGCCGGAGCAATACCCAGCTCGCTCCAGAAGGCCGCGACTTCCGGCGGCAACTCCGGTGCGGCTTCGGTCAGGTAGCCCCGTTCGTTGAGGCGATCGAGGACAAAGTCAATATAGTCTAGGGGCACTTCGCCATTGAGCTGCTCCGCAATTTGCTCACGGCTATGGTGGCCATCGAGAAAGGGCAGAATTTGGCAGTAGAGCTGCCCGGTCAGAGCATGGTTATCCTGCTCGCCCAAAAGATAGACCTGCTTGGGCTCAAGAATCTCAATATGGTAATGGGGCTTGATTTGGAAGGGCATAGGGAGCAGCAGTGGAGATGTTTAAAAACCACCTTAGGGCAGCAAGCTCTTATTGCAGTGATGAGTCAAGAGCTTGCTGTCCTAAGGAGCAGGCTTAAATCAACCCTGACTACTCCTCGTCCCCATCAAAAGAGCACATACCCATACATGGGGGAGGGGCGCTGCAGGGGCTGCTGACGAAACAGGATCTAGTAGCTTGTATCTGTGCACCAGAGAGGGGCGCTTCGCTCAGCTCAGCCAGGGCACTGGTCAGTTGGCCAGCAGGCTTACGCTCGATGGGCTGCTGGGGGTTGGGAGAGATGTTTTTCTTACTCATGAATTGCCTCATTGTTTTGCTTTACAGTCTGACCGCTTAGGGCGGTAGGTTTTACCCTGATGGCAAGGTAGCCCGGTAACCGCCCTAAGACATGCCCAGAAGCAGGCTCAGATTAGGATGCTGACAAGTTACTCGTCATCCCCATCAAAGGAGCAAACACACGGGGGAGGGCAGGGGAACGGAGGGAAGGACGCTTGCGCTTGGTCAGAAAGAGTCGCTTCGCTCAGCTCAGCCAAAACGCTGGGCAGCTGACCGGCGGGCTTGCGCTCGATGGGCTGCTGGGGGTTGGGGGAGATGTTCTTCTTGTTCATGAGTTTCCTCAATCTTTAGATTTACAGTTTGACCGCTTAGGGCGGTGAGTCCTTTCTTGGTGACAAGAAAGCTGTGGATGCTGCCCTGTGGAGAGGGGCAGGGAATGCCAAAAAACTTTATGGTGTGTTGCTTAGGCCCAAATGCGCCCCCGCCGAAAGGCTTTGGCATTGGGCTTTTGGGGATTAGCGTGCTCACGGGCATAGGCCCACCAGTAGGAATAGTCTTGAAGTCCGGTCATGGTGGTGGGAATGTAAGACTTGGGGACAGCGTCTGCGGGCGGGGCTGCAGCAGCAGCGGGTTTGGTGGTTTGTTTAGGGGTCTTCTTCTTTGTGGCCATCGGTTTAGTCGGTTGTGGAGTTGGTTCCGGCGCGATCGCGCCTTCGAGCTTAAAATAGTCGATCCAATGGGCTCCATCCCCTGCACCCCCAGACGTGGTCAGGGTCAGGGTATGCTCCCCTGCCGCGAGGGCGGGTAGAACCGTCTGAGTTTTTTTGAGCTTGCCCTCGGCGATGCCCTTAAGCTTGGCTAGGCGTTGCCCATCTAGGGTGAGGGTGTCGGTTTCAGAGCCGAAGAAGTTGTAGAACAGGGTTAACTCATCCGGGCCATAGCTTCGTTCTAGGCTGAAACGAATGCTCAACTTATCGGTGGAAAACAGTTGCTTCTTGCCCCGTTTGGGCTTGACTTTCCGACTCGGTGCAACCAGTAGCGGCGGTAGGTGGGGGGCATTGATGGGATCGGCATCTGAACCCACGGTGTAGACAAATTCCGCTTGCCATTCCCCCTCCTTGACAAACTCTGTACCGCCTCGATTCGGGCGACCAATTTGCCAGAGGGTCTCGGTCTGGGTTGCCATCGTTTAATCACTCCAGTGGTTGTTTTCGGGCTGGGGGCGATCGCCGTTTAGAACGAACGGCCTCGACTGCCCATCCTTCCCCAACCAGAGCGCATCACCTGGTCGTAACCGCGCTGGACAAAAACGGCAGGGTCGTTGTAGTTGGCACCATGGAGCAGATCCATCCGAATCTGCACCAGGCTATCGGCACTGCCGTTTTCCACATCAACCGTAAGGGCCGGCTGGGTGAAATGGGGTCGCTTTACCGGTGGCGTTTGCTTGGGAAAGGTCATGGTTGGGGCTGGGTATGGGATTATCGGTCGGCAGCGATGGGAACGGAGGCAGCACGGTTACCACCCCCTTTGTTCCCAGCTACTCTTCGTCTCCGTCGTAGGCAGCGAGGGCTTCTGAGCGCAGGCCATATTCGCTGGCAGCAAGATGGGCCGCGACACTCGCGCTTTGCTCAATGGCAAGTTGACCGATCGGCAGACGATTCACGGGCTGGCGGGGGGTGGGGGTAAGGGTTTTTGAGTTCATGAGTCTTAACTGAATGGGTTGATAGTTAGAATGTCGGGGGTAGCTTTTGCGGGCGAGAGTGGCTCCCAGCGATCGCTCTGATGACTCAACACGACAGGCAGAGCGACCCACTGGGTGCGTCTACTGGCAGCGAATGCGTCGGGCGCAAATTAGTAGGGCGATGACCAGCTCTTCACTTCACCGAGGGTTACCGGAATCAAATCGCTAACATCAATGGTGAAGCGGAAGATTTTCTTGGCACGGCGGCTGTTTTCCGGATCAAAGAACTTGAGCTTCACATCCCAGCAGTCGCTGTCCATGCGACAGAAGGGGCTCTTTTCGACCGTGATGCTATCGAGTTCCATCCCCTGAGCCACCGCTTGGCTAAAGGTGGAAGCCGCCTGGAAGGCGTTGGTCACAGAGAAGTTCAAGGCGCGGTCTTGGGACGTAGTACCCAAATTACGCAGGTCGTAGTAGACCCGACTGAGGAAACTGCCCAGTGTGCGGCGCATGGCCTCCTGGTCGGCTGTGCCCTCGGCGGCCTGAACTTGCTCGAGAGCCGCATTCACCAAGCTATTGATCTTCCAGCCATAGAGGCCACGAGTGCTCTGGGGTTCGATCACCGGCACCACTTGACCGGAAAATAGCTTAACCGTGCGCTCCGTTAAGACGCCAGGAATGCTGACCCGCTCGATATAGTCATCATCGCTTTCGGGCTGAATCTGCCCAGAGAGCAACTCGTGCAGGGCGAGGTAGGCTTCACGAGCGAAGGGGCCCTTCGGGTCAATGGCATAAACGGGGGTCAGTTCAATGTTGAGTGTCCAGATTAAAGACCGGGCTTCAGAAATATCGCTGGCCAGGTAATCCACCATCTGGCGGGCATCATAGGGGTTGGCGGGCACCATAACCCCCTCACCGAGATCAAAGGGAGGCATCAGTTGCTTAAAGGTGTCGCGCCGAGCTTCAGAGCCGAAGTCGTAGCCCAGGGTACCGAGGGCATAGACCAGTTTGCTGGGGGCTTGGCTGGGGGTTACTTGAGGGGTCATTCCGTTTGAGCTCGGGGGGGATGATGGGGTAGGGGAGAGGGCTTGCAGGTTGCTCGGGGTGGGGCTGGAGACACCTGCGGCTGTGGCGGCGGGTGTCGCGGTGGGTTGTTCTGCCTGGGCTGTGGGGTCGGTAACGGGGCTCCCGTCACAGCCACAGGCTGGCTCTACCGCAGCTGCGGCCACGGCGTCTGCCGCAGCTGCGGCCTCGGATGTTTGGGACATGTTTCCTCCAGTGAGTAAGGTGATGGCTCCAGTGAGATTCAGTCTGCCCGCTAAGCATTGTTGAGCCTCAGCGGGCAGGGTGTCGGCGTTGCAAGGCAGGGCGCTTTGCAACAAAACTTGACGGATGCGGGCCGGGTCAGGGGTTTCCCCCCGCTGCACCTGTCGGCTCAGCAGCAAACCGGCGACTCCCGAGACCATGGGGGTGGCGAAACTGGTGCCACTGAGGCGGTGAGCGCCGCCCCCCGGTATGGCCCCCAAGATTTGCGCACCAGGGGCAAGGATGCCTTGGGTTTGATAGCTCGAACCCCAGTTGCTAAAGTCCAATGGCTGTCCCTGAGCATCCATTGCTCCAACTGCGAGAACATTAGGTAGGGCTGCCGGGACATGTAGGCAATCGCAGCCATCATTGCCAGCGGCCGCAACAATTAAGATATTTTTCTGGGCACACAGGCGAACGGCATTCTCTAACCAGCCCTCGGCCTCACCAAAGTCTGTCAATTGGCCACCACTAATGTTAATGATGTGGGCACCGGCATTGGCGGCTTGCTCAATGGCGCGGGCCATATCGAGCTGTGTGGTGCTTTGGCGATCGTCAGCGAAGATCGGGATAGCGAGGCCGCGACATTGAGGTGCAATACCCGGTACCTCGCTCTCCGGCTGACCAAAAATAATGCTGGCGACATGGGTTCCGTGGCTAGACATGGCACCGTCAGGACGTGCAGCATCAGGGACAAGGGTCGGTAAGGATGTCAGATCAGCTCCCGCAAAACAGGGATGCTCAAGGGCGACGGGACCATCGAGAACTGCAATACAGACTGCGTTCTCGCTTTGCAAGTGAGCTAAAGAATCTTGCATGGTAGGTACGGATGCAGAAGCATGCTGATAAAAAACCTCTCATTACACGAGCAAAGAGTAATTGAGAATATCTCTTAATAGATATTTCTATTAGCTATGCAATTTAGCAGCTTCATGAAGGGAAGGAGGAGGGAGATTTATTTTTGTTTACATAAATATGATGGATGGATAAAGATTGGCACAGGGAGCTGAGACGTTTGGGCACCAACTTGCTGGGTGGGAACGTACAGATGAAGTGTTGCAGTTGATGTTGGATGCGCCCCTCTGAAAACGCTGCGTGATTGACTCCATCTAGGGTTTAGGGGTCGGCTTTGCTCACCCCAGGACGGAACCGAACCCTCAACCCTCACGTGCTGATTTGATGGTTTTAGCTGATGGCATCGGTATTATGGCTGAATGTTGAGGGCGCTCGATGTGGGATGTTTTTTGATAGGTAACAGGTGACAACAGAGACGACCGTTGCGGTAATCAACCCCTCCGATAGAATGGGCAGGGGAGGTAATCTAGCTTAAGTTTGAGCTGGTTCGCTTGAATTCGATCGCCCTTTGCTGATCCGGAAAATAATGAAGCAGACGCCACACATAATCACTCGACATGGCTGGCTCAGTATGGCTGTTGCTGCTACCTTCAGCAGCACAATGGCTCTCGGCATCTCTACACCGCCGGCCTGGTCACAATCCGAATCTCCCTCGCTCACCAAGCCACCCAAAACATCCTCAGAAACGCCCCTAGTGCTGCCGCCCATAGATGAGGAGTTGATTGTTAGTCCCCAAGGCGGAGCGATTCCCACTGCTGAGACCATTGAGCCTGCCACACTGCTGCCGCCGCCGCTTGTTCCCCTCGGCTCAGACAATCCTAATACCCTCCCGAATGGTGTTGAACCGACTCAGATTAACCCCACGAATCTGGAGCCGCCCCCCAGTGAGATTGAGATCCCGCCCAGTTTTGGGAGCCCCAATACCCCTGCACCCTTGCCCCAGCCCCCGGGCTACCAAGTTCCTCCCTACCAAGACAGTCCCATTCATGAATTCAATCAATATCGCCTCAGCATTGGCGATGGTTTGAGCATTTTTGTGACGGGCTTTCCCGAATTTAGTACCCAGGGCACGATTGACCTAGAGGGCAAGCTATTGGTGCCAATTCTGGGTCATCGGGATTTTCGCGGCCGGACCCTGACGGAGGTGCAAGACCAGGTGAGCTATGAGCTGGGGCAGCAATACCTGCAAACGCCGCCCGAGGTGATCGTCTCTCTGCTCAACCCGCGACCGGCGTCGGTGACGGTCACGGGTGAAGTGGTTGAGCCGGGCTTTTATGATTTGGCACCCGGTTCCAACCCCTTTGATGCCATCTTCCGCGCCGGGGGAAGCCGTCCCACAGCTGATTTACGAGCAGTTCTAGTGCGCCGCACCCTGATTGATGGCACCACCATTGAGCAGGCGGTGGATCTCTTGACCCCCCTGCAAACCGGAACGCCCCTGCCCAATCTGCTGCTGTTGGATGGGGATGCGATCGTCGTCTCGCGCCTCGAACCGGAATACCAAGCCGACTACGATCGCCAACTTGCTGCCAGCTCTAACCTCGCCCAAGCCACGATTACCGTTCGGGTTTTCAACAAACCCGGGAATCGCCTCGGGGCGATCCAACTGCCCAATGGCAGTACCTTTGCCGATGCCCTCACAGCCCTGGCCCCCAACACCACCGACTCTAAACTCGGCAGCATCGCTCTGATTCGCTTTGATCCGGAACAGGGTCGTCCGGTCACACAGCGGCTCGATGGACGAGCGGCGCTGCTGGGCAATAGTGCCCATGATGTGCCCCTTGAAGACCAGGATGTGATTGTGGTCGGCCGAACCCTCATTGCCTCCGTCAGTAATGCCCTTAATCAGTTCACGCGGCCGTTCCGCGATGTGCTAGGGTTTTTGCTGTTCTTCCGTGAGATTGGCGATAGTGCCGATACGATCTTTAGTCCTTGATTTCGCATGGCCTATTGCTACGACTTTCCCCGTCCTGCCTTAACCGTTGACTGTGTGGTATTTGGCTGGGATGCCCAAGCGACGCTGCAAGTCTTGCTAATTCGTCGCAATCTGCCGCCGTTTCAGGGGCAATGGGCCCTACCGGGTGGGTTTGTGCGGCTGGATGAAACCCTAGAGACAGCGGCGCGGCGGGAACTCCAGGAAGAAACGGGGGTGGATGATATTTTCTTGGAGCAGCTCTATTCCTTTGGCGGGGTGGAACGCGATCCGCGCGATCGCGTCGTTACCGTGGCCTACTACGCCCTGATCAACCTCAATGACCATGCCCTGGCCGCCCAAACCGATGCCGATGAAGCCAAATGGTATGCTGCGGATGAGCTGCCACCCCTAGCTTTTGACCATGCCCATATTTTCCAAGTGGCCCTCAAGCGGCTCCAGGGTAAACTCCGCTACGAGCCGATCGGCTTTGAACTCTTGCCCCAGAAGTTCACCCTCTCCCAGCTCCAAGCCCTCTACGAAACAGTTTTGGGCTATGAATTGGATAAGCGCAATTTCCGCAAGAAACTGCTCAAGATGGATCTGCTAACCGCCCTAGAAGAATGGCAAACCGGGGTTGCCCACCGGGCGGCGCGACTTTACGCTTTTGATGCCGAGAGATATCGTGAGCTACAGCAGCAGGGATTTAGTTTTGATTTGTGAGGGCGGTGAGTAATCGATCGCGCAGACCACCGCGCAGACCACAGCTCAAGGCGGGGTCATACCAGGAGGGAATCAGCGGCAGGGGCACGGAGGTGGGCAAGTCCTGGGTAATGTCGTCCATCCCGAGGGCCATCCCCAGGCGCTTGACCAGGTGACGCAGATAGATTTCTTCTGGAAAACGTTGGGTGTCGCCCGCCTCCAAACTCTGGATCAGACGCCGGCTGACAAGGGTGCGTTGATGGAGCTCTGTAAGTGAGAGCCGTTGTTGGAGTCGGGCTTGCTGGAGGCGCTGGCCAATCAAGACATACTGTTGGTGATAGTTGGTGGTGGGCTGAGTCCGGTTAGACTGTGCTCGACTAGAATTTGTCCGGCTAGAATTTGCCCGCTGGAGAGAGGAATTTTGCATGGTGCCAGAAATCAAAGCATTGCATTGATTTCCTTTTTCGGTAGAAATAGCAGCGTCTCCGGACTGTTTTGAGTTTCATGCCGTCCTGGGCTGAGTGGATCATCGATTCTGTAGGGGTAGTGCCCCCGTGCCTACCCCGGTCTTGGCCACCAACCGATCAATTCCTTGCCACGTAATACACCAGGGCAACCACGGGGGGATTGCCCCTACAGATCGGTTAATGTATCAATTGAGCTGGGCCACAGCACTACGCATAGCGATCGACCATCGCCTGCAAGCCCCCCACATAGCCTTGACCCACGGCATTGGCCCGCCATTCACCATCTTTGCGATAAATTTCGGCCATGATCATTGCTGTTTCGGTGGAATAGTCTTCCACCAAGTCGTAACGGAGAACCTCTTCCTTGGTTTCCACATTTAACAACCGCACAAAGGCATTCTCCACTTGACCAAAGTTCTGACGACGCCCTTCAGCATCATGAATCGAGACGGTAAAGACCAGGCGATGAATCTCGGAGGGCAACTTGCGCAGGTCAACGATAATTGCTTCATCATCCCCTTCCCCAAAGCCGGTAATGTTGTCGCCAAGATGCTTGACCGACTGCTCTGGGTCGGGACTGCTCAGATTGTTGTAGAAGATAAAGTGGCGATCGCTCGGAATCTTATCATTCGCACCCAACAAGAACACCGAAGCATCCAGGTCAAAGGCATCCCCCGTGGTCTGGCGCACATCCCAGCCTAAGCCGACAAAAATGGCCCGCAAGCCCGGCGAAACTTTTTCGAGCGAAATCCGTTGTCCGGTTGTAAGGGAAACTGTCATTGGTAAGGTGGTGTGAGGACGATGTGAGAATTAGTGAGAGAAAACGGCGATGAAATTTAGCGAGTTGGTGGCTCAACTGGAGCCAATCCTGATTCAAGCCAGTAGCCTTCAGGCTTATCCCGATTGTAACCCCGAGCTGACGGGGGTTGCGTCGGTGGAGGTAGGGCAAGCCGATCGCCTCAGCTACATCGAAAATTCTCAATATGCCGCCTTTGTGGCGACGACGGGCGCGGCGGCGTTGGTGCTGCCTGCTACTCCGGCGCTTTGCGCCCAGGCCAGCGCTCGCGGTATCGCCTGGGTGAGCACAACCGAACCCAAGCTGCTCTATGCCATGGCGGTGGCCCAGTTTTATCAGCCCTATCAGCCCGCCCCCCAGATCCATCCCACAGCGGTGATTGACTCCACGGTGAAGCTGGGTTCAGACGTTTCGATTGGCGCACATGTGGTGATCGAGTCCGGGTGTGTGATCGGCGATCGCGTCTGCATCTTTCCCAATGTGACGATTTATCCCGGCGTGGCGATCGGCGCGAATACGGTGCTCCATGCCAACTGTGTAATTGAAGAAAATGCCCAAATCGGGGCGCGCTGTGTGATCCACAGCGGTGCGGTGATCGGCGGCGAGGGCTTTGGCTTTGTGCCCTGGCTGCCACACGGCTGGTACAAGTTCCATCAGACGGGTCGCGTGGTGCTCGAAGATGAGGTGGAAGTGGGCTGCAACAGCGCGATCGATCGCCCCCCCTCGGAAGAAACCCGCATCGGCAAGGGCACCAAAATCGACAACCTGGTTCAAATCGCCCATGGCTGCCAGGTGGGGCAACATGCGGTGATGTCATCCCAGGTGGGGCTCTCGGGCAAGGTGGAAGTGGGGAATTGGGTGATCTTGGCGGGCCAAGTGGGGGTTTCTAACCGCGTCAAGCTCGGGGATGGGGCGATCGCCACCGCCCAGTCCGGTCTGCACAAGGATGTGGCCCCCAAGGAAGTGGTCTCAGGCACACCGGCCATCAATAACAAACTCTGGCTAAGGGTTTCCGCCGCCTACAATCGCCTACCGGAAATTCTCAAGACCCTACGCCGCCTCCAGCGACAGCTTGGAGAATAGAAAATTTTTCATTATTATGTTCACCGCTCAACAGACCCAGATTCGCGATCGCATCCAGCAATATCAGCTCCAACAACAGGGGCGGCAACTCTCTGTGGATGAGGTCTTGTATCTCTGGGACACTAACGAACCCTTTTGTGCTTTTTTCAGCCAATTGCTGGCCGCCTCACCCTTTCGTGCCTATCGCTGGGAAACCCCTGCTGTGACCGTTGAGACGGGCGATTGCGCTCTGCGCAGTGCCGGAGGCAATCGTCCCTTTGAATTTGTGTTAATCGATGCGCCGGGCCTCGACCGCCGGGTTGATCCCCGCCCCTTTCAGGGCTATTTCACCCCAGACGGTCACGGCGTTGTCACCTTCAACAGCCTGGGGGGCGATGCTCTGCTGGTGGTGCCCTCACCCCGAAGTGATCACGCTGCCTATGGACATTTAGCGGCCTTCATCCGCCAGGCTCCGGCAGAGCAGCAATTAGCCCTGTGGCAGACGGTGGGTCGGGCAATGGTGGAGCAAATGAGCGATTGCGCTCTGCGCAGTGCCAAGGGCAATCGCCCTCTTTGGCTCAATACCGCAGGCGGTGGCGTGGCTTGGCTCCATGTGCGCCTGGATTCACGACCGAAATATTATCGCTATGATCCCTACAAGAGATGAGTAATGGGGTTGTTATAATCCTGGGTAATGCCTAACTCAGCAAACGTATTCTGTCCTGACTTCAAAAATAATGACCTCAATCACCTTTGATGTGCCACCCGAGGTTTTTTCAGCCTTAAAAACCTCCCCTCAAGAATTTATCTATGAACTGCGTCTAGCTGCTGCTATCTTTTGGTATCAGAAGGGTCAGATTTCTCAAGAAAAAGCGGCTCAAATTGTAGGACTCGATCGTGTTGATTTTTTGATAGCGTTGGCTCGTGAGCAGGTGGATGCGTTTCAAGTGGATTTTGATGATTTAGCCCAAGAGTTAACTCGTGGTTGAAATTCCAGTTGTTAATGCATCACCGCTGATTTACCTCAGCAAAGCGGGCTTAAGCGAGTTGCTACAATTGCTTGCGCCCCGGATTCGGGTTCCTCAAGCAGTGGCCGCCGAAATTCAGCAGCGGGGCTTGTCTGATATTACGGCTCGTCTAATCGTCACCGCAGCTTGGCTAGAAATTGTTGCAACACCAGCAATTCCTGCGATTATCCAAGCGTGGGATCTAGGACAGAGTGAATCTGCGGTGTTGGCTTGGGCTTATTTGCATCCAGGGAGTGAGGCTATCGTTGATGACTTGGCAGCACGGCGTTGTGCAGCAGCGTTGGCAATTCCGGTGCGTGGTACGTTAGGGCTGGTTCTGGTGGCCAAGCAGCGAGGTGAAATTGCTCAAGCGCGTCCAGTCTTGATGCAGTTGCGACAAGCAGGGATGTATCTATCAGATACGGTTTTAAATCGGGCGTTACAATTGGTTGGGGAATAGACCAAACATCCAAAAGAAGGAATATAAATCTCCAGCAAGATGTAGGGTGGGCAAATTTCAAGGGTTTAGTTTGTGAACAATTATTTTTGCTTGCCCACCTTGCGATTGCCTCTATTTACTAGATTGAAAGATCAGCTTCGTCGGGAACTCGAACAGGAACAAAAGGAAATCAATAAAGTTTATCGATCGATTCAAACTCGCACTCAGACGTTTAAATATTTAATAATACAAGTTCAGCCTGTTGCCTCTGATTTTGATCCAAATGAATCGAAATCTGAATATCTTCAGAAGAAATATAGCGTGTGAAACTGCTCCTCGATCCTGTATATCATGATGAGGTAATAGAATTTCATATAAACGTTTGTAGGGGTAGCGCCCCCGTGCCTACCCCGGTCTCGGCCCCCCACCGATCAACCTTCCGTCACGCAACACACCAGGGCAACCACGGGGGGATTGCCCCTACAGGGATTTCTAATACGCACCTTAATTTGTGCATTAGATTACTAGGGGGCAAATTCTTCAAAATATTGACGGTGTTGGGTTTCACTCCGTCTTGGATTGAGCGGAGCTGAAATCTCAACCCAACCCACTCTAATACACCTTTTAAGCTGTGCCACGCCACTACTACTGCTCATTCTTTTTTGCAATCATCGTTTTTGACTTCTCCATTAGGCATAATTGTATTGCAATACTGAACCCCTTTCAGATTAACTTCCTGTAAATCAGCCCCTTGCAGATTGGCGTTCCACAATGAAGCTCTCTTGAGATTAACGTTACTCAAATAAGCCCCTTTCAGATCAACTCCCCAAAAATCAGCTTTTTTGAGGTTAGTGAACACAAAAAGAGTTCTTTGTAAGTTGGTGTTGCTCAAATTAGTACTTTTTAGATTAGCTAGCGAAAAATCAACATTTTCCAGGTTGGCTCTTTGTAAATCAGCTCCTTTTAGGTTTGCCTTCAACAAAGAAGACTCTTGCAGATTGGCATCCCGTAATTTGGCTCCTGCCAAGTTAATTTCACTCAAATTAGCCCTTTTAAAATTAAAGCCACGCAGATCAGCTCCTTGCAAATCAAGCTTTTTTAGATTGGCTCCCTCAAAACTAATGACAGCTTCTTCACCTTTGTGTAAACCGGATGCCTGAATAAAGGCAATCAGTTCTTTGCGGCGCTGTAAATCGAGTTTACGGAGTGTGGCGATCGTTCGCCCTCGGGCTAGCACCACCGCTCCTGGACTCGGTTCATCGGTAAGCAATCCCTGCTCAAACGTGAGTGTATCGATTTGATTGAGATATTCATCAAAGGTTTCAACTTGTTCCCGTTCCCGTCGCTCATTGATGGTGGTGGTGGTGGTAATGATTGCCGCAACCACAGGCACAGCCAGGATTTTGACAATATCTGATTGTAAAAATAGCTTGAGGGCGGTGATGTTCCACTTGGGAATCTCCCAGACAAAGAAGCGAGTGAACTGGGCGATCGGGTTTTTGGACTGAATAAAGATTTTGAGCTGCTGTCTGCCACCCCACATCAGTCTCCTCAGGGGGCTGACTGCAATTTTTTCGCCGGTTTGGCGATCTTGAAGCGCCGCTAACCGCTCGGCTTCCTCCGGACTCATTTGGGGTTCATCCCCGCCGGTTCGTTCGCGCCACAGCTCATGGGCAATCTCATTGGCTAACGTTTCGAGCCGTTCTGCCCGGTGCTGGTTTCTTTTGGCGAACCAAGTTTTGAGTTGTTGCATTGTGCTGTGGAGAACTGGACATCTTCACCGAATCTTCTTGATTTTCTCACGCGACTCATCACTTACATCTTGCTCAATCTCATGGTATAACGCTGCACAAGACATTGGCTCCAGCGAATCCGGATAAAAACGGGTGATTGTCAGCACACCCTTCCAGAGAGAACGATCGCCCCCTCAACCAACCGCCAACACACCGCTCCCGTTAGCCCCATCAACGCCAACCCCCGGCAAGGTTCACAGTGGGGGGTGTGACCCCATCACGGAGCCAAACCAGCAACAACCGGATACTAAGAAGGGTAGAGAAAAGAACCCATTCCCCCAGACCCATGCCTCAACTCGAACTCCTCCCCGGTGCCATTTCGGCAATGTTCGCTGACATCGCCCAAACCCAAATTTTGACCGAAGCCGATCGCTACGGCTTATTGGCTGCGATCCTCACAGGCAACCTCGACAACGACGAGCGCCAGGCGATCGATCGCATTCTCCGCTTTGTTTGTCGGGGTCGGTTGGCGATCGCTTAAGCGGCGGCTCATCTAGCTTTTTAGTTTTTTTCTCTCTATCTCCCTAGACTCCTCTTCCAAACCCAGCTTTGCGGCTGGGTTTTTCTTTTAACGTGAGTTCTGGATAAGCAGACATTGCGCAAGACAGTCGAAACTCAGCAGAATCAACAATACTGGCTTCGATATTGCCGGAGTCTGAGGGGGCAATCTCCCCCTCAGCGGGAGGTGTCGGGGGGCGGGTCCCCTGACAACCAGGTTTGAAATCGAGATTGTAGGGGGATGAGGAATGCGATCGCTTCGCTGATCCAGAACTCAAGTGATTTAGGGCGCGTCATCAGCTAAGGCCAAAAATCTTACAGGACAAGCGATAGAGCGCCCGACCCAACAAACAGGAAAGGGGATGTCAGCGAGTCATATCAATCGTTTGGAACCTAACTGATGACAGCCCCTAGCCCTTAAAATCTTTCTGCACCCCTTGGGGCAAAAGCGCATCCACAAGTTGCCCCGCCACCAGCACGATCGCGCCGCTGCCCAGACCCAGAGCTAAAATGGTCAGTTCGGGACTGTTGAACCAGACCAGGCTCGGTGCAAAGATGCCCAGACCGAGACCGCTCAGGGAGGCGATCGCCCCCGTGCCCAAGGCCCATTGCACCGTTGAGCGGCTAAAGGGCACCACTTGCCCCACATCGAGCAGATAAGCCGTGAAGGGCAGCCAAACCGCCGCGAGGTAGGCGGCGTAAAAACAAACAATCAAGCCGACAATCTCACCCCCATGCAGAGCAATTCCCAAAGCCAGCAGGGTATTGAGCAGCGTGAAGCCCCATTGATTCGGAGGAGTGGCTTCTCGCTGGGTCAGGTCGAGGAGCGCTTTGGTTTGGATACGGATGACATTGCTGCCCAACCCCAAGGCAGGCAGAGCGAGCGACAGCACAAACAGCGCTCCCCAGGGCTGACCCAAGCCCTGGCCCAGCCAATTCAACACGTAGGGAATGAGGCTGGCGGCGGGTAGATCGGCGGGCGCAATCTGCGCCTTTTGGGCGGCAAAGACCAAGGTGGTGGGCAAAAAGGCCAGCAAGACCAACACCAGACCCGAGAGGATGCAGCCCCAGACCGAAATCGTTAGGGAACGCGCCCTAACCACAAACTGCTGACATTTCATATCCACCAGCACTAGGAAGACAGTGGAGCCCAAGATGCCGATCAGATCCCGAGGGGAGGCGGTGACGGCGACGGGCATAAAGTCCACAATGGTTGGAGGATATTGCCCAAACCCATGGAGTCGCACCAGGGCACCGCAGAGTACCCCCACATTGAGCAGCAGCAGACCCCGAAACAGCCAACTAGCGCGCTCAACCGGGAGCAGGGCAATCAGGCTGAGTGCGAGGGCGATCGCCCCCATCGTTGGGGTGCGTGGCAGTTCAACCAACTGGGTGATCGCTGCCACGGCAATGATCTGCACCGCGCCGATGCCAATCAGCGAGGTCCAAGACATCAGGCCAATGCCCAGCTTGACGAAGGGGCCGTAGCGATCGCCGAGCAAACTCCAAATCGGATCAATCCGCTGCCAGTACAACCGAGCCAACAGCGCCAAGGCGATCGAACCCAGTCCCACCGCCACGGCGTAAAGACTGCCGATCGCCCCCACGGTGGCAACCTGCTCAGCAGTACCAAGAATAAAGCCCGAGCCGTAATGGGCCGAGACCAGGAGTGTGGTAACTGCCAGCAGACCGAGCGATCGCTGTTCTGTTGTCTGAGTCATACTTGTCCCTGGTGGGCTGTACCACAACACTATGCATTGATAAGGTGATTATTATCGAATTCCGAATCCAGTGATGCAGTTCGCCAACAAACTCAATGCCGCAATGATGCGCAAGGGGAGCTTACTCGTTGCTGGGCTCGATCCCAACCCCGAACTCCTGCCCGCCGTTTATGGTGATGTCTCCACGCCCGATCGCCTGCTGCCGGCCCTCCGTCAATGGCTCGGCTGGATCATTGATCAAACCCAAGCGTGGGTTTGTGCCTATAAGCCCAGCTTGGGATTTTATCAAGCCCTAGGCGGTGCAGGCTTGGATTTATTGCAGGCGGTCATCCGGGTCATTCCCCCGGATATTCCGGTGATTTTAGATGCCAAGCATAGCGATCTCAACACCAGTACCCCGCTGGCCCGATCGGTCTTTCTCGACTGGCAGATGGATGCGATCACCCTGAATGCCTATCCCGGTCAAGATTTGGTCGCCCCTTTCTTGATCTATCCGGGCAAAGCGGTTTTTGTTTTAGCCTGCACCTCCAATCCCTCCGCAGCAGAGCTACAGCAATATCCCACACCAGAAGCACCCGTGTATCTGCAAGTGGTTCAAGCCGCCCAGCAATGGGGTACGGCGGCGCAACTGGCCCTAGAGGTGGGCACAACGGAGCCCGAGGTTCTGGCCAAGGTGCGGGCGATCGCCCCCGAACGCCTGATTCTGGCGCGGAGTATTTGGCAAGACGGCGTCGATTTGTCGCGTCTCTTAACCGCAGGCTTGAACAAGAACGGGGACGCTCTGTTGCTGCCCCTGCCCCAAGACTGGATGAGCCAACCGGACTTGGCTGCTAACTGTCGATCGCTCAATCAAGAGATTCAGCAACTGCGCGATCACTTGGTGCAAACCCAAGCCAGTTGTGAGCTATGGTCTGCCAATGTCTGCCTACTAGAACAGCATCCCCACCAGGACTTGATCTTGCAACTTTACGATCTCGGTTGCATCTTGTTTGGCAACTTCGTCCAAGCCTCCGGGGCGACGTTTCCCTATTACATCGATCTGCGCAAAATTATTTCCAATCCGCAAGTGTTCCAAACCGTGTTAAATGCTTATGCCCAGATTCTCCAGACGCTCAGTTTCGATCGCATTGCCGGCATTCCCTATGGCTCCCTGCCGACAGCAACGGGCCTTGCCCTCCAGCTCAATCACCCGATGATTTTTCCCCGCAAGGAAGTCAAAGCCCATGGCACAAGGCGTCTGGTGGAAGGGCACTTTCAACCGGGCGAAACTGTTGTTGTGGTGGATGATATTTTGATCAGTGGCAAGAGTGCCATGGAAGGGGCGGCAAAACTGCAATCCGTGGGGTTGAGGGTGCAGGATATCGTGGTGCTCCTTGACCATGAACCGAATGTCAAGCAGACCTTGCAAACCCACGGCTACCGAGCCCACTCGGTGCTGACCCTCTCCGAAGTGGTGCAAACCCTGCATCAAGCCGATCGGATCAGTGATACTGATCTGGCATTATTTTCTGAGGCCTAACGGCGATAGACAACTGCTGTTTATTGATGTGATTGATGTGTTCGTTGGATGACGAAAAATCGTCAAAGACCTATGTCGGTATCTTTTTATTTCAGTGCATCATATGTTTTATCGATTTGTCGTTGTTGTGGTGCTCCCTACCCCCTTAATCATTGCACCTCCTTCAGTACTGCATCGTCTATTGGAGCATTGATTAGAACTTCTGGCTTTTCAGTACAGGCGGAACGTTAAACGCTGTTGTTAATACATTCACATAAAAAAAAGGAACGACAAATCAGTGGTGTCATTCCTTAGAAAATTATTAAGGTTTTTTGAGAAAAGGTTCTCTAAAGCTTAATAGGCAAGACCCATGCTTCGGGTGGTTTCTGCGCCGAGATAAACACGAATGCTCAAGAAATCAGTTGGGCAAGCCGTTTCACACCGCTTGCACCCAACACAGTCCTCTGTGCGGGGTGAAGAGGCGATCTGGTTAGCCTTGCAACCGTCCCAGGGAACCATTTCGAGTACATCCAACGGGCAGGCCCGTACACATTGTGTACAGCCGATGCAGGTGTCGTAGATTTTTACGCTATGAGACATTGATTAATCAACTCCTTAGCGAGCGTTCTGTTATGGGAGTATTCAACTCATGGAATAGCTTACCCCAGGGATCTCACTCAGTTCACCAAAACGATACGAACCGTTAAATTCCGTAACAGTTTTAGGGTTCAGAGTTCAGGGTTCAGAGTTCGTGTGGGTTGGGCAATGCCCACCATGTCAGGGGTTTCAGAGATTTGTTGAGGATTGCCACCCAGTTGTGTTGGGTCACAACATCGGATGCTGTTGGCGAAGTCCATATTTCGCAATATGGGTGGCAGGCGGGACGCCTGCGCTACGGTTCTTTCCTTCAAAAAACCCGTAGCGCGGGTGGTTGCTGAGCGCTTGTCCTGAGCGGAGTCGAAGGGGAGTCGAAGTACATCTTGCCCGCCTCGGTTGACCGGGTCAATCAGGGTAGAATCAGCGTTTTGCAAGTTAAGTTATATTTCGCCAACAGGATCCAACATCAGGGCTCAGGCGATTGAAACAACTTTGAACCCTGAACTCTGAACTCATGAAAACTCGACCTTTGGTGAATTGAGAAAGCGGGGGCGTTTCGCTAGAGTGGGGGCGAATCTGTATTAAGGGGCTTGCTCCCCAACCCCCTAAACCCTATGCCTGATGATACCTCAACGCTGGTCGGCCGCAGCCCCGCCTTTCCGCTGCAATGCAATGTACAGGGGAGCCTGAAGCTCACTGATGCAGCCCCGAATGTGGAAGAATCCATTCATTTGATTCTCAGCACGCGGCTGGGGGAGCGGGTCTATCGTCCCAACTTTGGCTCGCGTCTCTCGGAGTTGGTGTTTGCGCCCATGAACACTCAGATGCTGCTGCAAACCCGGCTCTATGTGGAAGAAGCGCTGCGACAATGGGAGCCCCGAATTATCTTGCAAGGGGTGTTTACCGAGCCCGATCCGATCGCCGGTCGTTTGGATATTACGATTCGTTACCAAATCAAGTCGGAACCGGACAGCCGCAGCCTGGTTTATCCATTCTATGTATTACCGCCGAGCTAATGGGCAGAGCAAATGGCTCTCTGTCTCGGTGACACCTTGCTCCCCCTCCTGATGCCATGGAATTTGACTTTCTGCCCCAGCTACCCAAAGCCAACCTTGACGATCGCACCTTTGAAGATCTTGTCCAGGAATGCTTATTGCGGATTCCCCGCTACTGTCCGGAATGGACGAACCACAACCCCAGTGATCCGGGGATCACCATGGTGGAGCTCTTTGCCTGGCTCACGGATCAGATGCTGATGCGCTTTAACCAGGTACCCCGGCGCAACTATGTCAAGTTTCTGGAGGTCTTGGGTGTGCGACTGTATCCGCCCCGTCCGGCTCAGGCGGATGTCACCTTTTATCTCAGTTCGGCCTTGGCTGAGACCTATACGATCGCTGCCGATGTGGAAGTGGCCACCCTGCGCACAGACACGGAAGAAGCGGTGGTCTTCAGTACCGATGCTGCCCTGCCGATTGGTCTGCCTCGGATTCGCCATTTGCTCACCGCAGAAACCGTCGAGCCCGAGCCGCAGCTACTGCGCGATCGCCTCAGTGGCTTCTGGACCATGCGCCCCGACGGTCAATGGGAGGGGCTGGAGCTGAGCCTGTTTGCCGAGCAGCCCCAGGAGCAGAATTGTTTTTATGTTGTCTTTGAGCCGGCAGCGGCGATCGCGGGGAATGTCATTGCCCTGACTGCCAGTGGCGATGCCGCCACCCCGACTGGCATCAACCCCGAAACCCCACCCCGCCAATGGCACGCCTGGAACGGCAGCACCTGGGTTCCGGTGCTGCTCGCGGAGACCGATGACCAGACCGAGGGGTTTAGCTTTAGTGAGCTCAGCCGCAACGGCGGCAGCACGTTGCAAGGCGCTGATATCATCCTCCATTGCCCCAAATCTTGGCCCAACCAGACCTTTGGCACCTATCACGGACGCTGGCTCCGCTGCACCTATGAGCGCCAGACCCCGGAGCAACCGGGCTACACCAACACGCCGCAAATTACTGGCCTCCGCTGCCGCTCCCTCGGAGGTACAGTGGGCGTCACCCAGGCGGTACGGATCACCAATGAAATTCTGGGCGAGAGCGACGGCAATCCGGGTCAACGCTTTCAACTGGAGACGGCCCCCGTGCTGCCGCGTCGGGAGGGTGAGCATCTGCTGGTGACGCCGCCGGGAGCACTGCCGCAGATCTGGCAAGAGGTGACCGACTTTGCCAGTTCGACCGCCAATGATTGCCATTACACCCTGGACTCCTTCACGGGCGAGATTCAACTCGGTCCCTTGATTGAAGAACCGGGAGAACGCTTGGCGCAAACGGAAGACTGGCAGCGTACCCGCGAGGCGCTCGGACCTGCGGCGGAGGCCACACTCACCCTGACCCCGAATCGGGGCGAGCGCCAGTATGGGGCAGTGCCGCCTCGGGGGGCAAGCCTGATGATGGTGAGCTATCGTACGGGCGGTGGCCAAAAGGGCAATGTCCAGTCGGAGAGTATTCGCATTGTTAAGTCTGCGGTTCCCTATGTGGCCCGTGTGACCAACCACCAGGCCGCACGCAATGGCACCGATGCGGAATCCCTCGATTCAGCAGTGCTGCGCGTGCCCAAGATGCTACGTACTCAAGAGCGAGCCGTGACGGCAGAGGACTTTGAGACCTTGGCGCTCCAGGCGGGCCAGGGGGCGATCGCCCGCGCCCGCTGTTTACAAACCCATAAACCCGAAGACGCCGGAATTGTGGACTTGGTGCTGGTGCCCCAAATGCCCCACTTACAGTTTGCTCAGCAGCAGGGCATCGCCCCTGAAGACCTCACGCTCACCCCGACCCTCAAAGAAGCCGTCCTCAGTTACCTCGACGATCGCCGTCTGCTCGGCACGGAAGTGCGCTGCCAGGAACCAGACTATGTGGGAGTTTCGGTGCAAACCGAAGTCGCGCTGGAGCCAGAATATCGCGACCCGGCGGCTCAACAGCAGATTCTCCAAACCCTGGAACAGCACTTGTATCGTTTCCTTAACCCGATTACGGGGGGCGTTGAGGGCCAAGGCTGGCCCTTTGGTCGTCCGGTCTACGCCTCAGATATTGTCACGCTGTTTCAGCAGGTTCAAGGGGTGCGCTATCTCGGTCCCGTACAACTCTTTGCCCTACGCAAGGATCAAGATACCTGGCTGCGGACGCTCGCGACCGAGCCACGTATTGATCCGGGCCCCCTCGGGCTCGTCTGCTCCTGGCGGGATGCGACGATCCGTGCGGATCATGTCATCAGTTTCACGGATCGGAATTAACATCTGTTCAAGGATGAGTCATGAAGGCAGAAGGATGAATCGGGACTTGTAGAAGCTGATTTAAACCCTTCAGCCTTGATTATGCCTTCATAGCTCTGTCTTTATTCTTTATCCTTCTGCCCTCTGCCTTCATCGCTCTGCCTTCGACCCTAGAGTCCCTATGCCCCCCATCCAAGAGACCCAACCGATTCATTTTCAGCTCACCGTCATGAAATTGCCGGAGAGTCGTCCCCAGGCAGTTGGTCAAGCGAGCAACATGGCGGCGTTGGTCGGCCAGCAGCGTAAAAAGGGAGCCCAGGAGGGGGGAGCCAAACCCGCTGAGTTGGTGCTCTATCCGGGGGAGGCCAGCGAACTCTTGGTGCAATTGAGTAATCTCAGCAGCCAAGACCTTGAACTTGAACTCGCAGTGACCGGGACGTTTCCGCAGCATTGGTGCCGCTTGGGGTCTGAAGGGACGCGTTTACCTCGGGGTAGCACGACCGAAGCGGTCTTGTATTTTCAGCTAGAGCCCGACTTTTTTGAATCGCCGGTGGGGCGACAGGCGGGAGACCCATTGACGCTGGACTATCAGGGCAGCTTTGAGGTGCGCTCCCGCAGCGGTGCGGCTCACCCGCAGGTGCAGCAGACCGTTGAATTTCAGTTGTTTGTACGCCCCCGGAGTCTTTATCTCAACTTTCTGCCGGATGTTTACCGGGAGGTGGATTTTGTCGGTCGTTTCCTCAAGATTTTTGAGCAGACGTTTGAGTCGAATGTCCAAATGTTGACCAACCTTTGGGCCTATCTCAGTCCCCAAACCGCACCGGAAGCGATGCTGCCCTTTTTGGCCCATTGGGTAGGGTGGTCCCTGACGCCCCAGTTGAGTTTGCAGCGACAACGGCAGTTGATTGCCAAGGCAGTGCATTTGTATCGCTGGCGTGGAACGCGCCGGGGTCTCGGGTATGCGATTCACTTGTTTACGGGTTTGCCCTGGGAACAGACTGAACCCGATACACCACCCCATATCGAGATTCAGGAGTTTGGTGGTCGAGGGTTTATGCTGGGCGAAACTCGCCTGGGACGGGATACCACGATCGGCGGTGGGCGACCCTATCACTTCATTGTGCAGGTGCGACCCTTGCCCGATGAACCGCTCAACCTCCCCCTGATCACCCAGGTGATTGAACAAGAAAAACCGGCGTTTTGCACGTATGAGTTAAAACTGGTGAGTTAAAACGGGTGGATTCACGTGGGACTTAACAGGCTAATTTCATCAAACTTAATTGTATTTCCATTGTCTTGCCTCAGGGTTTTGAGAATAATGTGGTGAGCGGCGATTGCTTTTAGTAATGTGTAGAGCATAATCGCGCTCTTGCGTCCCCAAATGAACCCAGGCATATCTTCCAGACCGAGTTTATGACCCAGTATTGGCCACCGCCCCCCCTTCAACCGTTTCAGCGTCTACAGGTCACTGATGGTTTGCTGATGAATGCAGAACGTTGGCGTTTGGCCCATCATTACCATCGCCAACAGCATCGGTTTCAATATCAAGCCCTGCAAGAACCGGGCATTCTCTATGGACTTGGGGTGCGGGTGATTGACCCGCCGCAGGTGCGATCGCAATATCAAGATCGTCGCTGGCTCGAGATCCAGCCCGGACTCGCCATCGATGCTCAGGGCAATTTTATTGTTGTCATCGAGCCGATCACGTTTCGCTTGGCCGCAATGAACACCCAGGCGGTGCCGCTAACGGTGTACTTGGTCATTCGCCATGTGGACCCCGAAACGCTGCGCCAGCAAACCGACACTGCCCTGGTGCAGGAGAGCTTTCGCCTCGATGAAAAGACAACCCCCCCCCAAGCGACGGATGTAGAACTCTGTCGCCTAACTTTGCCACCCTATGCCCCAGAAAACCCGGACATTACGCTGCAAGCGGCCGCTGATGTCTTTGCACCCGGCCTCTGTGAGCTGAATTTTCTGGGTCGTCTGACAGTGCGATCGCGTCCCCAAGCCCAGATCCGTGTTGGCATTGAGCAGGGCGCAATGGCACCGGATGGCGGCCATCCCTTTGCGCCGCTGCTGGCGGCGATCGAAGCCATTCATCCCTCCCTGCGGGGCGAAGCGCTGCCCCAGCCCATTGTCCCGGACGCCGATCGCCCCCCAGACTGTGATTTGCTCTATGTCACCCTGCCCGACCCTGACCCCATCCCCGAGACCACCTTGGGAGCCTGGGGGGCTTACCTGGAAACGGGTGGTACCTTATTTTTGGAGATCCAGGGCTGGAGCAATGATCTCAACGAACAATTGACTCTCTATCGGGAGCTCCAGCAGGCGATTGCCGAAGCCGCTGATGACCCGACCCTGGCAACCGCACGGGTTGAGTTAGCCGGTGAATTCCGCGCCATTCAAAACCAATTGGTGGTGCAACTACTCACTGAATATCCTGCCCTGGATGAACTGGGTCACCAGTTTGAGAGTGAGCTGACGCCGCTACTCACGGCCAACGCGCATCCCCTCCGGTGTCAGCCCTATCGCTTTGATACCCTGCCCTTGGTCGAAGGCATTCCCACCTTTTGGGCGGTGGGACTGGGTTGGGTGGTTAGCTTGGGACAGCTCAGTTCAGCCTGGACGCCCCAACGCCCCTATCCGCTCAGTCAAGAAACGATTTGGCTCACCCAAGCACTGGGAATTAACCTCTTGCAATTTGCGGGGCGACGAAAGCAGCTCAACACCTGTCAGCAACAAATGGCAGCGGAACCAAATCTGTCAGCGCCTACCGCAACGCCCCTCGCCCTGGAGGCCCCATGACCCAGAAGCCTGAGCCATCTAATCGCCTGTCGATCCGTCGCACAATGCCAGTCTTAGTTGTGGCCCCCCTGCTGTTCACGATCCTGCTCACCAGTTGCTTCGCCTATTTCAACAGTCGTCATGCGGTGCGGGAGTTGGCCGCAAGGCTCAGCGAAAAGTCCTCCCTGGCGATTCGTCAGCGCCTGCGGTCTCAACTGTCAGCACCCCACGTTCAACTGCGGGCAAAATCGGCCGATTTTGCCGTGGGAGCGAATCCCCGCAATCTAGAGCGCCTCAGTAGCTATTTTTGGGATCTGTTGCAGCAGGAGCGAGCGATTGCAACAGCGGCCGGCACGAGCGAGGTGGCCGGTGTCTTGGGGGATACCTTTATCTTTTTTGCCAATAACGCCGGGGAGTTTATTGGCATTCAGGCTCAAGAAGAACAGTACACCCTCAAAGTCCTCACTAAGGAGACCCAACCCTTCCGTGAAGCTTACAGCCTCAATGCCCAGGGCCAACCGGAGACAGAGGTGATCGAGACGGTGGAATATTATCCCAATCAACGGGCTTGGTATAAGGTGGGCAAGACCTTAAAAGCCCAGCAGTCTTCTTGGAGCCCAGTCTATATTTTCGCCTCGGGGATTGTCGGTTTAACCGCCGTTCAGCCAGCCTACGATCGGGGGGAATTTCTCGGAGTGCTCGGCATCGATATCAGCTTGGCGGAGATCCAAACCTTTTTGCAAGCCTTGGAGATCAGTGAAGGGGCGCAAATTTTTGTGGTGGAGCGCCAAACCGGCACCTTGATTGCCACCTCGAATGAGGATGATGTGCTGTTCGAAGAGGCCGAGGGCCAGCGATCGCCCGTCAATGTGCTCGACCTCAAGAATGACTATGTTCAACCGATCGCCGCCCACCTCTTTGAGTACTACGAAGAAGATTGGCAAAATGTGGACCAAGAGCATTATTTCACCGAGCGGATCAATGGCAGTACGGCTTATGTCACGATTGCGCCCTTCCAAGATGGCTATGGTTTGGACTGGCTGGTGGTGGTCAGCCTGCCCGAGTCTGACTTTAGTGAGGTGATACTCGCTAGTACTAAAGCGACGGTGATCGTCGGGGGCGTAATTGCGATTATCGGTACGGTACTGGGGCTCTTGGTGGCCCGTTGGATTGTCCGCCCCATTGATGATCTCAACAATGCTGCCGAGGCCATTGAAGCCCAACGCTTTCAACCCGTGGTTCTCGATGCGACAACCCAACGTTTGGATGAGCTGGGCCAGCTCGCCCGGGTGTTTCAACGCATGGGGACGGTGATCAGTGCCAATCAGTCGAGTTTGGAAGAGCAGAAGCAGGCGCTTGAGGTGGAGGTGGCCCAAGCCAAGCGACAGCAGCAAAAAAATCGTAAATTTACCCTGGAGAACGTACAGGAACTGCTGGGGCGATCGCGGCTGGTACGCCAACGCGCGAGTCGCTTTACGACCCCCACCAAGGCAAACGCCTCGGCAGAGCCAACGAAACTCTCGGTGGAAGACCTGCTCTACCAGGTTAGCTATTTTGCCCATCTAGAGCGGGTCGATATTCAAGACCTGTTGGCGATGGGACGCGTCGTTCAATTGCCCGAGCAAACGCTGATTTTTGCCGAAGATGAACCGGGAGATTCCTTCTATATTATTCTTGCGGGCGCGGTGGATATTACGGTGGAGCGCTTGCAAAAGTTTCTTACTCACCTGGCGGCAGGTGGCTTTTTTGGGGAGCTCTCTTTACTGCTCGGTCTACCGCGCACGGCGACGGTGCGCACCACTGAACCGACGACGGTCTTTTGTCTAGAACAGGAGCACCTCCAGATCCTCTTTGATCGCGATCCCTCCTTTGCTGAGCGGGTGGCCCAGGCCGTCAGCGCTCACCAGGAGGAACTCACGGCTCGTCAGGCCCTGCTCATGGAGCAGGGTCTCATTGAGAATCCGGAGCAACTTCAGCGCAACCCGCTGGGGTGGGTGCGCCAGCGCCTCCAGCAGTTATTTGGTCAGGCGACGCCTGCAACCGATGATGTCCCGACAGCTCAACCTTGAGCTTGCCGAATCCCTTTGCTCGTGTAAATGACTATGTTGAAAAACGCGATCGGAACTGAGATTACCCCCAAAGAGCTGGACTTTAGACCCGGCGGTTCGCCGGTGGCCTTTGAGGTCTTGGTCTTCAACCAGAGCGATCGCTTTGCCGGGTTTCAGCTCGAAATTCAAGCCGCTGGGGCAGATGGGCAGCGCAATCGCGATTGGTATTACATTTCGCCAGAAGTGAGTACCAAAAACCCGCCCGGTGATAGTACGCAGTTTCAGGTTCTGCTCACCGATAATCCAGTGCCTGGGTTTGTGGGCATGATGAATCTGACGGTGCGGGTTTTTTCCCTGGAGCTTGCGGATGAAGACCGCCAAGTGATTCGCGTCAATGTCCAGCAGGGCAATAAACCCATTTCTTTGCAGATCAATCTCCCGGTGGACTCGTTCCGAGCTGCCCCCGACGAGCTGCTGGAAATTCCCGTAGAAGTGTACAACCCCAGTCAATTGCCCACCACAGCGCAGATTTTGCTCAAGGGTTTACCCCCCACTTGGCTGCCCCAAGGGGGAGAACGTCAGCTCAAAATTGCCCCCGGCCAGGAGGTTGAAACCACCTTCACCTGCCAACTGCCGGAGACCACGCAAACCCGTTCTCAGGGCTACCCCTTACAGCTCATTGCCACCCATGCCCAAGGCCCCCCCGCCGAGGCAGCGGCTAATCTTGATGTGATGCCCCAAGGCAAAATCTATTTTGAGACGGACGATCAGCGGGAATACCCCGTGCCTCCCCGCTGGGGATGGTTGCCGAGCTGGTATTCCCCCTGGATTGAGTACGCCCTAGAACTCAATAATCAAAGTAATCTCAGCCAACAGATTACCTTCAATGAGGAGCCCCTGGTCGAAGCCAAAGTTCGCTTTCGCCTCGAACCTGAAACCCTGGAACTCCGACCCGGTGAAGTGGGCAAAATGACGCTGGGGCTTCGGCTGCGTCGCCCTTGGTTTGGCCGAGCCCGTCATCGCGCCTTGGTGGTAGACCCCCAGATTACCGATGAGCGACTCGGTGATACGACACCTGGGTTCCGCTCGATCAAGCTCAAAATTGCCCCGATGCTCCCCTTTTGGCTCGGCCTGGCGGCAATTCCTGTCCTGTTCTTTTTCATCTGGAAAGCTTCTCGGTTTAATCCCCAAAATTCTCACTATGGCCATACAGCGGCGGTGAATACCATTGACCTCAATGGGATTGGCAGTAAAGCTGTCAGTGGCTCCAATGACCAAAAAATTCGCGGTTGGAATGTGCAAGGTTTTTTTCGGCCGTGGGTGCCCCAAGATCTGAATATCTGGGGTCGTCCCCAGCAAGCCGTGCGGGTGGTTCGTTTTCGCCCGGTGCAGAATGATCAGGTGGCGGCGGGCTTGGAAAATGGTGCGATTCAGATCTGGCATCTTCGTTATCCGAACTTCCTCATCGATAATTTTTTCTATCGTCAGGATGATCGCGTGCTGGCCTTGCAATATGAGCAAGATTCTCGCTTTCTCTGGAGCGGTCATGGGAGTGGTTTGGTGCTGCGCTGGCCGCTGCTAGAGCAGTCGGCGTTGCGCGAGGTCTCCTCTGATGCTGTGTTTCGTGAGCCTGACCGCAAGCAGCAGTTTGACTTTGCAGTCTATGCCATGACCTTTGTGGCCGACAGCGAAACCCTAATGGCGGTGGCAGGACGCTATAACCAACTGGTGCTCTGGGATAGCCAGAGTAATCTTAGTCAGGTCTTGGACTATCGAGAGGGCGGCAAAGATGACTATATCTTTAGTGTCAGTATGGCAGATGAGCAGCCGACCCGGCTGGCGACAGCGGATAATCAAGGCTGGATTACGATTTGGAATTTGGAGAACTGCTTAGAAGGTGAGAACACTGGATCGCCGCATTTACGCGATCGCCCCTGTGAAATTGTCGATCAATGGCAAACGGGCCACGATCAGCAAGCCGTACAGAGTGTCTCGCTCACAGAAGATGGTTGTTATCTGGCCAGCGGTGGGGAGGATGGTTGGGTTCGATTGTGGCCGCTCAATCTCAATGGCTCCCGTGCAACACAATATGCCCAGGGCGTAGAGATCGCTAAGTCTAATGTCAAATATGAAAAACAAGATGGCGTTCGACGCAAAGTCTATCCAGCCATGCTCCAGGTACAGGCCATGCTGACGAAGGAGGACGTGCTGATCGCCAGCGGCAGCGAGGATACGCAAGTTCGAGTCAAGAAGTTTAAGCGTAAATATGAGCTCGGTTGTGATCAACAACAGATAGATCAGACAAAAACGGATGAGACAACAGTAGAGGAGTCAAATTGACGCAAGCAGAAGAATTGTTACGGCTCTCCTCCAGAGGGGTGAAGTAGAGAATCGCGATGACGACTGATAACCTTTCGACGCGACAATCCCAGGGCAAGACCATCGGCAATCCCTTTGGCATTATTCTCAATCCATCGGGTGTCTTGACCGTCATGGCCGGCCAGAATAATACCTTGAGTGTGAGTCTGATCAACCAGGGGCCGGTGGAACCGCTGGTGAACGTCTTTGTGGATGAGACCTCACAGCCCGTGCGGGGTTGGTGTCGTCGCCCCGAGCAGCGCCTGGGTTTGAGTCTGGGACAGAGTAATGAACTACTCTTTGACTTTGAAATTCCTCTCGATACGGTGCCAGGGCTTTATGACTACACCCTGATTATTGATGCGCCGGATCACTACCCAGACGAGACGCCAATCCTGTTTGAGGCCCAGCAACTCCAGGTGCTGCCTTACGTCCAGGAAACACGGACAGCGAGTGATCCCACCTTTAGCCTCCAACCAGCCACCACGGCGATCGCCCCCTTTCCCCTGCAGCAGGGGCAACCGTTTGAGGTGAATATGCTGGTGCAAAACCGCGCCGATCGTGTCGATCGCTTTCGCCTCACCTGCCCCGA
Source organism: Cyanobacteria bacterium P01_G01_bin.54 (assembly GCA_039180005.1). Classification (GTDB taxonomy): domain Bacteria; phylum Cyanobacteriota; class Cyanobacteriia; order Cyanobacteriales; family Spirulinaceae; genus SIO3F2. The sequence continues at coordinate 59,405 of JBCDEB010000015.1, forward strand.
CCTCGAATCGGACTGGTATAAAGTCATTTATCCAGAGAACTACAGTACGGGAGGGGTGGTCACCCAGGAAAAGAGCCTGGAGCTAAACCCCGGTGATCAAGGCACAATCCGGCTGGTGATCACACCGCCGATCGGGGTGCGGGCCAAAGTCTATACCCCCACGGTTTACCTCAAGTCCGTCAATGATCCGGAGTTGGTCTTGCTGGATGTAATCTACTTCCAGATCGCGCCCGTCTATTTGCTCACGGCTGAGCTGGTGCCCATTCTCAGCAAGATTGGCCAGCAAGATGGGCAATATATGCTCTTCTTGCGCAATAGCGGCAACACCGAGCGTAAGCTACAAGCCCAGTTGGCGGAAATTGTCGATGAGTCCTGTGAATATCTCCTCTACCCGGAAGATGCCGATCTGTTGCCCGGTGGTTCGGCAGCCCTGACCCTGACGATTCAGCCCAAGCGCCGTTGGCGACGGCCCTTTTATGGCAAGACGGTTGAATTTGCGCTGGAACTGAGAGACCTTGAAGCGCATCCCATTCCCAGCGATCGCTTTGTCGGGTCGGTGCTTTGGGAAGGCCGGCCCTGGTGGCAGTTCTTATTTGTGCTCTTTTCGTCCATGGGTTTGCTGGGCCTGTTGGTCTCGCTGATTTGGCTGTTGCTGCCCCGACCGCCCCGAGCCCCAGAGATTCTACAGTTCTATCCCCAAAGCTACAACTACGCCGTCGAAAATGACGATGTGGTAAGACTCAACTGGCAACTCAACATACCCAAAAACTTGGCCAACTTGCAGGTACAGGGCCTAGATGCTGAGCAAAAAGTGATCAGCGATCCCGTGATTTATGACTTTAGCAACGGCCTGCCCGAACGTCTCCAGGACTATTGTCAATTCGAAGAACTGCTCACCTGCATCAATGTGCCGACTGATGCCCGGAAGGCCGGTGACTATACGTTTGAGCTAGTTGCCAATCCAGTCCCCCAACGCCGGGGGGGCTGGCTGCGACGGCTGCTCAGCCGCCTGTGGCGTACGCCCTACACCGCAGCCATCAGCCAGACTAAAGTGATTCAAATGGCGGGGTTGCCGATCCCGAAAGTGCTCCGGTTCCAAGGTAGCCAAGCGACCTATCGCGCAGCTGTGCCCAAGCTGCCTGAGGCTGAAGCGGATGCTGTAGATCAGGGCGATAACGCAGACGGCGATCGTGAAAACGCTCCAGCCGATTCAGGGACAACCAACTCTCTCCAGCTACGATCGCCGATCTTTAGCCTCGAACCCACCGCTGACGGCGTTCCCCTGGTGACAACGCCAGACCCAGCGACGAGTGACAAGCCTGACCAGAAAGATGACACCCAACCCGCCCCAGAGAATGGGGCCCAGGAGGAGGGGACGAATAGCGATGCTGACAAAGATCCGGACGCGCCCCCTGCCCCCCCCTTTACAGGCATCCTGCTGAGTTGGGAACTGGAACATCCTCAACAAATCAAAGGTCTCCAACTCGTGGGCCAAGATGCAGAACAAACTATCGTCGGCCCCGATATCATCTATGACTTTAGCGAGGGGATTCCCGCCGAACTCCAGGACTATTGCCAGATTCGCAGCCGGGTGTTGCGCTGCACCGATGTGCCCACTGCGGTGACGAAACCGGGGCTCTATACCTTTGCCCTGACCCCAATTCCCCTCGAGAGTGACGGAGAACCGATTGAGCCGACATTGACCGACCCGATCAAAGTCCTCTCGGCCCCCATTGAAATTATCGCCTTTGAGATCAACGGTGTGAATGCCCTCCCCAAATACGTCATGCAACTCGGCCCCCAGCCGCTGCTCTTGACGGTGTCCTGGCAGGTGCTGGCGAGCGAAGATGTCGTGGTGGAGTTACTGCCCTCGCCGGGATCGGTCGAGCCCCAGGGCACCATTCCCTTTCCCCTCTCTCAAGAAGCGGGCGTTGAGATGATTACGCTTAAAGCCACGAATAGTGCTGGAGAGTCGGTGAGCCGAACGGTGACGATTGAGAAGCTCGCTTCGGGTGAGGGTGCGGCGGCGGGTGCGGCGGCACCACCGACTCCTGCTGCACCGGGTGATGGGGCTATCCCCGTTCCGCCGACAGCGCCCCCCAGTGAAACAGCTCCACCACTACCAAGCCCGCCGGATAGCTCGCCAGTGCCGGGCGATCGCAACACCCCACCGCCGGCCGAGTTACCGCCAAGGTTGTATTAAAGTCTGTTCTAAGAGCATCGTGTCACCATTGGCGATGTCTTGACGCATTTGTTCGGCAAGTTTTGTCCATTGCTGTTGAGTCGTGGCAGCAAATTGGGCATCCCAATGCTCATCATCACGCTCTGCCAGGTCTTGGAGGAGTCTCTGCGCATAAGCGTCTTGGACATCATCGGGAAGCTGTTGCAGTTGCTCAATAGCGACTTGGAGAAGTTCAGTCATGACAGAGGGGACGCAAGAATATCTCTTCATTCTAAGAGTCCAGAGCGTTACAGTTTATGAAAGATGCCCCGCTCTTGGCAAAGTAGTCGCCTAGACTAAGGGCTGTTGTCATGTAGATGCTCGAATCCAATTACAGCAATGATTACAGCCCCTAGCTATTTTGTTCTAGGCGAGCATGTTATCGCTTGTTCTATCGGGCTTCTGAGGTTAATTGATAACACGCCCGACAGGCGGTATGACGCATTGCAGAGGTCAATCCATGGTTCAATCCCTGCTCAAAACCATCGACTTCGATGCCTTCATGGAGCGGTATCCCGATACGGGCCGGCGCTATGAACTCCATGATGGCATCATCATCGAAATGCCCAAACCCTCTGGTAGTCATTCCAACTTAGCCGGGTTTCTCGTTGAGGAACTCGTTTTAACGATCTTGCAAATGGGCAAGCGGGGTCAGTGGACAATCCCCAAAGAAGCGATCGTCAAAGCCAGCAATGGCAAATCCGGCTACGAACCCGATGTGATTGTGCTCAATCAAGCCGCCCTCAAAGCTGAGCCCTGCTGGAACAAAGAATCTGTGATTGAAAATGCTGCCTCTATCAAGTTGATTGTGGAAGTGGTCAGCACCAATTGGCGGGATGACTATTTCAAGAAACGGGCAGACTATGAAGAAATGGGGATTTTAGAATATTGGATTGTGGACTATGCTGCATTGGGGGGGCGGAGTTTTCTAGGGAAACCCAAGCAGCCCACTGTTCTGGTTCATCAACTCGTTGAAGATGAATATCAAGTCAGTAAGTTTTGCAAGGAAGAACTCATTGTCTCCCCGAAGTTTCCGGAACTGAATCTCACCATGAACCGTCTAATCCGAGCGAGTCATCGTGCAGATGAATAAGGGCTGCTGCGGCGCAAAATAGAGAATAAGTAATGTTTAAAATCATGAATGTCATCTGGGTGAGCAACACTCACCCTGCCTAATTATGATTTCTTGGCTGTTTCGACGCTTCCGATTTCTGCGTGTGTGGCTGGGGCTGGCGATCGCCACCCTGGTAATTGTGCTATTGCTCCAAGCCCCCGCCCATGCCTACAAAAAAAAGCATCTCCAGCAACTGATCGACACCAACGCCTGTATTGCCTGCAACCTCAAAAGCGCACCCCTTGGTGGGCGAGATCTACGCGGTGCGGATATTGAAGATGCCGATTGTCGTCAAGCGGACTTCAAAGGGGCCAAACTCCAAGGGGCCAACCTGCTCGGAACCAACTTACAAGAAGCAGACTTTCGCAATGCTAACCTGGGGGCAGCTAACCTCGAAGGCGCGGATATGCAGGGCGTTCAGCTCCCGGGCGTCTATCTGTTTCGAGCCGACCTGGAAAACGCCCAGGTCACGGATGCAAACCTGGCGCGGGTCAATCTCGGGAGTGCTAATTTGCAATTCACCGACTTTACCGGCTCAACCCTTGAAGACGGCAGCCTCAAACGCGCCGACCTGCGCCGGGCTACCCTGACCCTAGCCAACCTCACCGATGCCAACTTGGAGGGAGGCGATCTGCGGGGGAGCAACTTTGCCGAAGCCAACCTCACCAATACCACCCTTAAAAATGCCGATCTGCGCGGTGCCTATCTACTCCATGGCAATCTGTTTCGCACCAACTTCAAGGGCACTCAGGTCGATAGTGAAACCGCTCTGGATAGTAAATCCCTGCTAATCTGGCAGATTGTTAATGAGCCAGTGCTTGGGGCCGATCTCGCCGGGCAAGATCTCAGCGGAGCCAATTTGGAGTCAGTGGAGCTGGTGGGGGCAGATTTGACGGAAACGAACCTGGCAGGTGCTTATTTGTTTATCGTCAATGGCCAGGGTGGACTCTTTAACCACAGCAACTGGGAGGCGGCGTCGCTCAAATATGTGGACTTGAATAATGCCGATTTACAAGCGGCGAACTTCCACGGTGCCGAAATTCGCCATAGCGACCTACGCGGCGCAAATCTGCGAGGGGCGGATTTCCGGGAAGCGCAACTGGAAGTGACGGATTTTCGCGGTGCCCAGTTGCAACAGGCGAACCTGGCTGATATTAAGCTAGAGGCGGGCACGCTCATTGATCCTAAATGGGAGCAAGTTTCTAAAATTCAAACTCTGGGGGCCCAAGGCCAGTCCCTCTCGGGGGCAGATCTATCCGATGCCTATTTGGTGGGCGTCAACTTCCAGCGGGCGACTCTGCGGGGGGCGGATCTGCGGGGAGCGGATCTGCGGGGGGCGGACTTTACCAATGCCCGAGTCGCCGATGCGGATTTTACCGGCGCGAATCTGGAGGGGGCAGTTTTTAAGAGTACTTACGTCTGCCGGACAACATTGGCGATCGCCCCCGCTAATCTCTGCGAATTCTGGAATGGCCCCTCGTCCACGCCGGATGCAAGCAATTCTGACACAACCCCGGAGCCCAGTGACACGTCTAACACCGATTCAACCTCTAATTCTGAGCTTCCGGCTCCAGACGCCAGCCAATGAGTAGACTGAGGGGAGAATTGCTTACTGCAACAATGATCAGACTGACGCAGTTTAAACCCTGTACGAGCGATCGAGACCTTGAATCTCCCCTGCCTCCCTTTGTAAGGGGGGAGAGTTGCCGTAGGGTGGGCATTGCCCACCACATTTGGATAAGGTTTCGAGCGACCTGCCTTGCATACGTCCAGAAAACTAGGCTCCAGAAAGAGCGTAATCGCTGGCAGGCAGGATGCAGATTCGACAAGCTCACTGACCACCTGCGCTACGGGGGGGGCTTGCTGGTGTTGCTGGCCACCCTGCTCGGTGCACCTGCCCAGGCCCAAGACAAACTCGATGACTTTGACTATTGGGCGAGCCTCTGCAACACGATGCTTGACGCCCAACTGTACGAAGAAGCCCTCGCCGCCTGTGATCAAGCCGTGGGGCTCTATCCTGGTGACCCGGAAGCCTGGCACGATCGCGGCGATGTGTTGGCCGCCCTGGAGCGCTACGCTGAGGCCCTGGTCTCCTATGAGCAAACCCTGCGCCAAAGCCCCACCGATTCGCTGGTGCAGGCCAAGCGCTGCGGCATGTTGGTGGCTCTGGGTCGCAATGAAGATGCGATCATCTCCTGTGAAGAGGGACTCGAAATCGATGGCGAATGGGGTGAGGGGACGCCGGCGATCGCCTGGTACAACCGGGGGGCAGCCCTGACCCAGACCCAACAAGTCCCCGAAGCCCTGGACTCCTACGACTGGGCCCTGCGCATTGACCCCACCTATTCCCCCGCGCTGGCCGGTCGCTGTCATAGCTTGGCTCTGCTGGCTCGCTTTGAATCCTCTCTGACCGCCTGCGATCAAGCCCTGCAGATGGACAACTGGGATGGTGAGAGCCCGGCGCTGGGTTGGCTCAACCGGGGGCGGGCATTGGTGGCGCTCGCCCGTAATCCGAATCTAGAGCAGAATTATCTGATCTATGCCCAGCCGGAAGCAGGGGATTTACCCCCACCGGTCGGGAGTCTGAGCTGTATGGATCCGGCTCGCTGTGTGGCTGAGATCTATTATGAGGCCCTGGAATCTTATAATCGCGCCCTGGCCATTGATCCCAACAATGAATACACTTGGACAGAACAGGGAACCGTGCTGGGCCTGCTCGGTCGCAATACCGAAGCCCTCTCATCCCATGATTGGGCCCTGAGCTTACATGACCCCGAAACCGAAGCCCCTTTTGCCCTAGCCCTGGCTAATAAGTGCAATACGCTCAACCGTTTGGGGCAATACGCAGATGCCCTGGCTGCCTGTGATGAAGCGATTCAAAAGGGTGACGCTCGCTGGGGCACAGAGGGCCCTGCTTTTGCTTGGAACCAGCGGGGGAACGCCTTTGCTGGACTCTTTCGCTATCCGGAGGGCTTGACCTCGGTTAACCGGGCGATCGCCCTGCAACCCGACTATACCGAAGCCTGGCTGAATCGCTCCGTGCTGCTCTGGCTTGACGGGCGCTATGCTGAAGCGTTTTTAGCCACTCAACAGGCGATCGAGTTGCAACCCCAGTCTTCGCGGGCCTGGTATAACCAGGGACGGGTGCAGGTTTCTCTCGGCAACTATACAGGCGCTGAGTCCGCCTACCGCTCAGCTCTAGCGGGCGATGTGTATCTCGGCGGGCAACCCGCCGAAGCAGAGATTCAGGTGAACCTGAGTGCAGCGCTCTGGCGCTTGGGGCGCTACAGTGAGGGACTCAACGCGGCCGAGGCGGCGCTCCGGCTCGACCCCGAGTCGCGTCTGGGCTGGGCAAACAAGGCCCTGAATCTGATGTCCAGTGGGCGCTATAGTGCTGCCGTGGCGGCCTATGAGGCGGCGATCGCCCTCGATGCCCTGAACCCGAACCTCTGGCTGGGCTTGGGCATTAGCCATCGCAACCTCCAGAACTATCCCAGCGCCCAAGCCGCACTGCAAAAGGTGCTGGAGCTTGACGCTGAAAACGTCCAAGCGCAGACTAACCTGGAGGCGGTAATGCAGGCAATCGCGGAGCAAGCGGCGGCGGCTGAGTAGAATAGAGGACTAACGCAGTTTAGCGGCTGCAACTATATCTAGACCCGAATCCCCCCTTCCCCCCTTGGGTTCAGGGGGCGACGCCGCAAGCGGCTGGTATGTTTGCAAACTTGTAAACACGGTTTTGGGCGATTGACGATGATCTCTACCCCCTTACGAAGGGGGTCGGCGTAGCCGGGGGGATCTCGCCAGCCTTAAATCCCTCCTTCGGATGACGCCGCAAGCGGCTGGGATGACGTGTTGATTAGTCAGTTTTGAGAATTAAAAACCCCCTTACCAAGGGGGTCGGCGCAGCCGGGGGGATTTTTCCAACCATGCAATTTATCGACTACGCAGAAATTGAAGTCCAGGCTGGCAACGGCGGCGATGGCATTGTCGCCTTCCGCCGCGAGAAATATGTGCCGGCAGGCGGCCCCTCCGGTGGCAATGGCGGCAAAGGCGGCTCGGTGATTCTGGAGGCGGACAACAACCTGCAAACCCTGCTAGATTTTCGCTATGCCCGGATCTTCAAAGCCGACAACGGCAAGCGGGGCGGTCCGAACAATAAAACAGGGGCATCAGGACGCGATCGCATCATTCCTGTCCCCTGCGGCACCCTGATCCAGAACCTCGAAGATGGCAAGCTGCTCGGCGACCTCACCCAGCCCCAGCAGCGCCTCTGTGTGGCCCACGGTGGCAAAGGGGGTCTCGGCAATCAGCATTTTCTGAGTAACTCGAACCGCGCCCCGGAATATTCCCTACCGGGTTTGGAGGGGGAGCAGCGGCAGTTGCGATTGGAACTCAAACTATTGGCGGAGGTGGGCTTGATTGGTCTGCCCAATGCGGGTAAATCTACCCTGATCGCCTCGCTCTCGGCGGCTCGACCGAAGATTGCCGACTATCCCTTTACGACCCTGGTGCCCAACCTGGGGGTGGTGCGCAAACCCACAGGCGATGGCACGGTCTTTGCGGATATTCCGGGGTTGATTGCGGGTGCCCATGCGGGAGTGGGTTTGGGTCATGATTTTCTACGCCATATTGAGCGCACCCGGATTTTGGTGCATCTGGTGGATGTGACGGCCGCTGATCCGTTAGCGGACTATACAACAATTCAGGATGAGCTGAGCGCCTATGGTCGGGGTCTGGCGGAGCGATCGCAGATTCTGGCGCTCAACAAAATCGATGCCCTGGATGCGGAGATGGCGGAGTTTATTCGGACGGAGTTTGCCAGCCGGGTGCAAAACCCGATTTTCAATATCTCGGCGGTGACGGGGGCGGGGTGCGATCGCCTCATGCAAACGATCTGGCAGCAGTTGGATCGGCTGGAGGCGCAGGCGGCGAGGATTTTGCAGGAGACGGATACGACGGTTTTGTGAGACGTTAAGACTAAGGCACTAGCGAAGGCTGAGCTTGTCGAAGTCAGAGCGGCCGAGCTCTCCCCTCTGGGGACGCTGCGCGAACGACTCCGCTCAATCCTCACTTACGGATCTGTAGCCCCAATTTTCAAATTAACGTGAGTTCTGGATAAGCAGACATCGCGAAAGACGCTAAAACTCAGCAGAATCAACAATACTGGCTCCAATCTTGCCGGAGTCTGAGGGGGCAATTTCCCCCTCAGCGGGAGGTGTCGGGGGGCGGGTCCCCTGACAACCGGGTTTGAAAACGAGATTTCAAGGCTTTGAGGAATACGATCGCTTCGCTCATCCAAAACTCACGTTAAATTAATAAGATCACAGGTCTGTGCAGCGCCCTGCATGGAGGTGTTGCAGGGCTTTTTCGGCAAGGTGGTTTAAGCGACCTGTTTTGACATCGTTCTCAAACTGCTGATCCCAAGCTTGGGCATCAAATTCAGCAAACCAGGCGCGAAAGGCGGCGAGGTCTTCGAGTGAGAGTTGTTGAATGGTGCGCTCCAGGTTTTGCAGGGTGCTCATGGTGAGATCTGGATGGGATTTTTTCACTGTACTCCATTGTCTGGAGGGGGAAGGTGGGTCGGCTCAGTGATCCGCTGACCTGCCGAACTGTTGTGGGAGGTATGGCCGAGATCCGACCCACCCCGGTCAGCGCTACTCTTGACCGCCCCTCCCGAGAGAGGATTTGGTATTTTGAAATTCAGGAATGATCAGCACGGCTTACGAGATTCCCCCGGCTGCGCCGACCCCCTTGGTAAGGGGGTTTTAGGCTTTTTTACACTGCTCTCCTACAATCATTCCAGCCGCTTGCAGCGTCACCTCCCTTACCAAGTCAATCCTGTAGGGATTTTCAACCACTCCCTTGATTTTGTTAGAATTCAGCGACTAATACCAACGAGTCATGACGGACTGTCACCCCCAACGATGAAAACCCCCTTACCAAGGGGGTCG
>JBCDEB010000016.1:0-65746 GCA_039180005.1 Cyanobacteria bacterium P01_G01_bin.54
AGTGTTCAAGGTGAATCTAACGTGTACTCTTCCATCTCACTCCCTTTTTTTGAGTACCTGACGCAGATGGTCTGGGCTCAAGCTGATGCCTCTCTCTCTTGAGTTTCTCGACTCATTTAGGGTCTTCCGAGTTTAGGGTGACAGACACAACAAACAATTCAACGAGCTTTCAAGGGTTTTAGCGATTGAAGCCCTGATTTTTTGTATTGGATTATACGGTTTTTACCTCAAACCCCGAAGACCCTGAATTTACTTAGAATGAGCTTAAAGATTAGCAAAAAATATTCTCTTTTCGTGACTCAATTGCTACTTGTTAAATTGTTCGCGACTCTTGCGACGCTTTTTTTTTATCCAAAGTTGGCGACTAATGCATTAAGTGATGCTGATAGATATCTGTCTGCCTCATTTGAGCCTAGCTTTGTGAATCTCCTGGATAGAACTTCTTTTACGGATTTTATTTTTTCTGCTTTTGGGTTATTGTTTAACCCTATACAGATACACTTGTTAGTGTCTTTTGTGGTTGCTTGGGTTATTGCTTATCTTTTTAGAGAGTCGTACAGCTATTTAGAGAGATTTGAATTTTGGAGCGTATTCTTGCTCCCTCACTTTCTGATTTGGACAAGCATTGTTGGTAAGGAAGTGTTAGTGATAGTCCCATTCTTCTTGATTGTTGAAACTTGTGTCGATTTGGTGGTTCGTAAACGCATAAGCTATGGATATCTCGTTGTTAAGAGCTTTTTGTGTTTTTCTGTTGCATTTCTTCTTAGACCGCACTACTTAATGGCATATCTGTTTCTCTTTTTCTCATCCATGGCATTTCGTGGTATAAATTTAGTCTCCTCTCGATACACTTATGAATTTTCTCTTGGTTTTATGGGTTCAGTGCTGTTGTTCGTTGCAAGCGTACTCTCATCTCTTATATACTATTCACTCAGTATATGGCGAAACTACTTGCAAAAGATAATGGTTTTTACTGAGAATCACTTTCTCTCATATGATTCAGCAGCTAGTAATCGCTGGCACATTCCTTGGGAGACAGTCGCGGACTTTTTTTCCAATGCGTGGTGGGGTATACCTGCATCTATGGTTGGGCCAACTTTCGATGAAGCTTTGGAAAGACCAGTGTTTACAATCGTTTTTTTTGAAGGAATTGTTTCAATCTGTTTGATTTTCTATTTTTTGGTAAAACTACTTGCATTTGGCTTCTATGAGAAGCGATTTAAAAGCATAGTTGTATTTTTATTTATTCCTGCCCTTATTATAGGACTTATAGCTCACTATCCTTTCGGATTGTTTAACGCTGGATCGGCACTGCGATATAAGCAGTCTTTGGCTCCATTGCTGTACTTTTATCCATTGCTTCTGACATCAAAGATTAAGTCGTTGAAATTTTCTCGTGAAGGACATCTTAAGCAAAATATCTAAGCAGAAAACTTGGCTGATTACTGGTGGCGCTGGTTTTATAGGTTCTCATATTGTCTCAGTACTACTTGAGTATAATCAGAAAGTTGTCGTTTTTGATAATTTTGAAGGGGATATCTCTTTCAAGGTCGACCAAATAAATAACTCGAATCTAAAAATATATAATGGTGATATTTGCACCTTCTCTTTATGTCAAGAAGCTATGAGGGGAGTTGACTTGGTTCTTCATCATGCTGCACTAATTTCCGTTTCTGGTTCAATGCTTGAGCCTATGGCTTATCATCGTGTTAACGTTCAAGGCTTCTGGAATGTTCTAGAATCCTCAAGGCTGGCTGGAGTCGAGAGAGTTGTTTATGCAAGTTCAAGTGCTGTATACGGTGATTGTCTTCAAAAGGAAATGTCTGATTCGTATCAACCCCAACCTATTTCTGTATATGCAGGAACAAAATACATTAATGAATTACAAGCAAATACTTATTACAAATGTTATGGCTTAGAAACAATAGGATTGCGATATTTTAACATTTATGGCTCAAGGCAAAACCCAACAGGTGCGTATGCTTCAGTAATCCCAAAATGGATTTCTCGGATCTTGGATAATCAACCGTGTATTGTTTATGGTGATGGTAGAAATACACGTGACTTTTGTCATGTTAGTGATGTCGTTACTGCCAATTTACTTGCAGCAACAACATCGAATTCGAAAATCATAGGTTCAGCTTGTAATATAGGAACGGGGACATACCTATCGCTTAATACGCTCTTGAGGTTTTTGCAGGATTGTGCATCCCAGCGTATATTGTCCCCGATACAAGTTAAATATGAACCTGCTAGAGAAGGCGATATTATTCATTCTGTTGCTAATATAGAAAGAGCGAAGAAGTTACTTGGTTATCATCCCAAAACTGATTTAAGAACAGGGCTATCAGAAACATTGGATTGGTTTATTCAACGCAGAGGAGAAGCTCTGTGAAAATCCTGATTTTTATTACTCGATCAGATACTTTGGGAGGAGCTCAAGTCCATGTTAAGGATCTAAGCATTGCGCTTCAATCTCATGGGCATGTTGTTTTAGTGGTAACAGGGCATCCTGGCATATTTACAGATGTCCTTGATTCGTTGGGATTATATTCTACTTATTGTCCATCTTTGCAAAGAAGTATTAATGTACCGAAAGATATTCGGTGTATTTTTGAAATGTGGAATATTATTAGAACTTTCGACCCTGATCTAGTTACTCTACATTCTAGCAAGGCAGGTATATTAGGCCGTATAGTAAGTTTCTTTGCAGGACATAAACCTTGTATTTTTACTGTACATGGATGGGGTTTTAGAGGTTTTTCCCGTTTCAAGCAATTAGTTTTGAAACTATTAGAACTGATTGTTGAACCTTTTGCAGATAAAATTATCTGTGTGTCTAACTATGATCGTGAAGTGGGTCTTGAACTAGGCATACCTACTCGTAAATTGGTTGGCATTCACAATGGAATTCCTGATGTCCCCAGAAATTTGCAAGCACGAAGTGTTTCAACCAATCCTATGAGTTTAGTTATGGTTGCCCGGATGGATATACCGAAGGATCATGATACACTACTCCAGGCGATACAGTTTATTGATAATGTTGAGCTTAAATTAGTAGGCGATGGTCAACGTTATTTTGAGATTGCAGATAAAGTTGAGCGATTAGGACTCTCTCAGAAAGTTGAACTTCTAGGTTTTCGCTCAAACATTCCGCTCATAATCGTCCAATCTGATGTTTTTGTGCTGATTTCCCACTGGGAAGGGTTTCCTCTAACAACTTTGGAAGCTATGCGAGCAGGCTTACCTGTGATTGTTTCAGATGTGGGAGGAGCATCAGAAGCCGTGATTGAAGGACAAACAGGTTATTGTATCCCTGAAGGAGATGTAGAGTCCCTAAGAAATAGAATACAAGTTCTAGCGGATGATCCGAAATTACGCAAAAGGATGGGGCAAGCAGCTCGCAAGCATTATGAGGAGAATTTTACCTTTGAGCGAATGTTTCAGAAAACACTTACCGTTTATGAAGAGGTTTTAAGAAGTAGAGGAAATAGATTTTGATTGAATCTGTATTGATGACGGGAGTAACGGGTTTCGTGGGACAACTTCTGTTGAAACGAATGGATCAACAGAAGGTGAGCAGTAAGATTTTTTGCTTGACCAGAAAAAGTATTGCTCCTAATCGATTTCAAGAATTTAATTTATCGCTTGAAGGAATAGTTGGAGATTGCTCGAAAAAAAATACTTGGTCGAAATTCCTGGAAATAGTTCATCCGGATATAATTATTCATATTGCATCTATTCGCCATGTTCCTTACATCTTGGAGTCTTTGTCTGGAATCAACAAACAGCCCCGTTTGATTGTTATTGGAACAACAGGAGTTTATTCTAAATATAATCAATATTCTGTTGAGTACAGATTGATTGAGAATCAATTAAGAGGATATTTGAAATCATATTGTTTGCTTCGACCAACCATGATTTATGGTTCACATCTTGATAAGAATTTGCATAAGCTGATTTGTTTTTGTGATCGTTATCGGTTCTTTCCGATTTTTGGTTCAGGACAAAATCTTCTCCAACCTGTCCATGCAGATGATCTCGCTCAAGCAATCCTCTCTGTATTCTTTGAACCTAACATTGAGGGTGCTTACGACCTCTCTGGGGGTAGCGTTGTTACCTTTAATGAGTTGATAAAACTAGTAGAGAAGTTGCTCGGCAAACCCGTCTGTACTTTACGACTCCCCTATCATTTTGGACTATGCTCTGCAACGTTATTGGAGAAAGCGTTAGGGAAAAGATCGCCGATTAGCCATGAGCAAATTCTGCGTCTTCAAGAAGATAAAGCCTATTCTCATGCACCAGCCGCTCGATATTTTGGTTATGCGCCGCGATCGCTCGAAGTAGGTTTAGCCCAAGAAATTAGAATTTTACGTTCTCAAGGTTTGATTTGACGTTCTTCAGGTAAGTTCGCTGCATTCGCTAGTAGAAAAATCATGGTAATTATTATTGAAAAACTATGTAGAAAATAGTCAATAAGCTGAGCAGTAAAGATAAATCCGCACAGTAAAAAAACCCTTGAGTCGTAAATGTTTTTAGAGTACAGTGCAGAAATAAAAATTCCACCCAAGAATATTAGACCCGGAAATCCAAAGTCTGTTAAGATTCCTAATATGAGGTTGTGAGCATTGAATCCCCCTTCCATCACTGTTTGTGTAAAGACTTGAAATCCTCTCCCTGTGATCGGAGATTGCTGAATAAAACTCATGGCAGCTAGCCAAATCTGGAGCCGATCTGGCACTGGAATTGAACCTGTCAGTAAAGAATCTAGATTGCCATTCAAAACCTGACTAATGATTGCTAAGTTTTGAGGGATTTCCACCAAGGTTTGGAAAGAGCGTTCTAATGTTGTTGGAGCCACGAATGACAGGGTGAATATAAAAAAAATAACAATTAAACTACTGCCAATTATTTCGCGTTTTGACAAAAGTCGACAGGGGTAGATAGCGAAGATAAAACTTAGGAATAATGTGAGAATAAAGTTCCGGCTTCCTGAACCAATGCCAATAGCGAAACAAACTAATATAGATAGTTGTGCAAGCCAAGTTTTGATGTACTTTAGCTTTCGCATAATATAGGCGTTCAATACTCCGAACACCATAATTACACCTAGCTGTGTGGGATTGTCAAATACAGACATCAAGCGAGACGATCCAAATGGATTTACGTACGTTCGTATCCAGATGAGCACTGGAAATCGAGGATATACATAATCAATAATCCCAAAGCCAGCAATAAATAGTGTAAAGGCTAGAAAAAAATGGTGAATCCAGAGGGTTTTACGATTGCGCCTGAAAGCAAAACAAAGGGTCAGAAGTGATGGGAATAAGATGAAGTAGCTACTGTATTTAATTGTGTATTTAGCTGCGATTGGGATGTATCCACCAAACAAGGCACTGATCCATGCCCATATATATAGCCCTAATGTGAGCAGCATGGTCAAGCGATGGCAGCGCCAAATCGGGAGTAGGAGATCACGGTAGAGCCACAAAATTCCAATTGCTAAGAGCGGAATCGCTAGGTTGTACATCCCCAACGTTGTTGTGGGAATATTGAAATGGATCAGAATCGAGAAAAGATAAATCCCTGTGAGCATTACCATTGCCCAGCCATCACGATCTAGTAGCTGACACTCAAAATCTCGGTCGATTATGCTCATTTTATTCACAACCTTATCTCTATGCAACTACCGTCACGATCACAACTATAAAGTTTAAACAGAGGTAAGCTCAATGCCCCTGAATCACAACCACTATTGCAGGGAAAAGATACAACTCCCTAGATTAGCGGCTGTGAAAACGTCTTGAGATTTCCCTCTGTCAGTATAATGCTTGCCTTACCCCCTACTCCCGATCCTCATGAGGCAGGGCGGTATAATCACGAGGTTTCTTGGGCGCTCGTCATATGTGCTCAATTTGTCCCTTTTGGATTCCTTTCGCGAAAGGTTCAGAACCCTTGATATACAAGGATTTCAAGAAAACGAGATCATGTTGAGGCGCTATGAGTTTGAAATTGCTCAAAACCTTGCTCCATTTGGCTCCCAAGATTTGGTGATTTGTTCTACCACCAGAGTGACAGAAGCGGTCTATCTGTTCTAAAGCGTTTTTTTTACACTATGCGATCTATGGTATTCTGGATTCGGATTCGTACGCGCTCAGTGTCCTGCCATGGCGAGGAGCATTGTAAAGATTGTGGAATTCACTGAAATCTCTTGTCTAGTCGCATCAAATTTCGGTATTATCATTGAGGAGGCTGGTACAGTATATACGCAGTCCGCTGTCTCCTTGAGAGAGGGGGATTACTAAGCTAGGAAATTCATTGCCGAACCCTCTAGGATTTTCGACAACCTAAGAATTACGATAAGTTCTTGCATTTACGGGGGTGCTAGAGACAGTTCCAGTCCTGGCTTGAATATCCCATGGTCTGGGGCATCTTGACCCCAGCGAACTTGAAAGTTAACAGCGTTTGAGCAATAATGCTACTGTGAATCGAATTGAACCCCTACTTAATATTTTTCGCCGCATCTTAGGGTTCACTCTTTCTGAGCCGCCGACAATGATGAACCTAGAGTTTCCTGATAGTCCAGTTCCCCTGAATTCCCTGCTTTATGTGAAGCGACCTCCGATCGAAGAGCAGGCCTATCGAGAGATCCAAAAGCCAGGTAGCCTTCTGCGTATAAAAGCGCCTAAGCGGATGGGGAAGAGCTCGCTGTTGATTCGCATTCTGGAGCAGGCTCAGCAGCAAAAGTATCATACGGTCTGTGTTGACTTCCAAGAAGCTGATATTTCGGTTTATAAGAATATTCAGGGCTTCTTGCGTTGGTTTTGCGCAAATGTTGCTCACCAACTTCATCTTGATTCCCTACTTGATGAATATTGGGATGAGGAGATTGGTAGTAAGGTCAGTGCGACTTTCTATTTCGAGAATTACTTGCTAAAGAATCTCAGCAAGCCGATTGTTTTGGCACTCAATGAAGTTAATCAGGTCTTCGAATATCCCAGGATTGCACAGGATTTCTTACCCTTACTGCGGTTTTGGTATGAACAGGCCAAGTTGAGACAACGCTTCACGAAGCTTCGTATTGTTGTAATTCACTCAACAGAGATTTATGTCCCCCTCAACTTGAACCATTCTCCCTTCAATGTGGGATTTTCATTAGAGCTGTCTTACTTCAGCGCACAGCAAGTTCAAGCCTTAGCCCAAAGTCATGGGCTTCACTGGTTTGATGAAGAGGCGACTCAGAAGTTAATGAAAATGGTAGGAGGGCATCCTTATTTAGTCCGTATTGCACTTTACCATTTACATCAGGGCAAAGTCTCACTGGAACAGATTCTTAAGGATGCACCCACCCAGTCTGGTATTTACAATGATCATCTACAAAGCCATTGGGAGACGCTTTGTGACCAGCCTCAATTGGGTGTAGCGGTGCAGCGATTATTGACTGAGCAAGATGATGTTAAGTTTGAACCTTCAATTGCTTACAAGCTCAAGAGCATGGGGCTGGTAAAAATACATGGTGATGTTTGTCAGTTCTCTTGTCATTTGTACTTTCTCTATCTTTTAGCTCAACATTCAGAAGCGCAACAACAGATCTCGGCCTATATCCCCTTAGATAGCGAGTTTTAGAAGCTGTCTGTCAGAGAACAATGCGTTGCTGCTCGGGTGGAGAAATCCTACTTCTTTGTGAGAGCTAGAAACTTTGTCCTATGGTACTCAACTTAGCTGGCCCAGTTCCCGTTTGGCTTGCTGCCAGAGGGTATCCAGTTCCTCTAAACTGTAGTCGCTCAAAGGGCGATCGCTCAAGTCCTCAATTTTACTCAAACGGGCAATAAAGCGCTGATTCGTCCCTTGAATTGCTTGGGCTGGGTCAAGATTATACCAGCGCGCTAGGTTGATTACGGTAAACAATAAATCTCCGAGTTCAGCCGTTTGGTGAGCTTTATTCGACCTTTGGATTGCTGCTTTGAATTCGTCCAGCTCTTCCTCAAATTTCGCCCAAACGTCTTCGACCTGCTCCCATTCAAATCCGGCAGCTGCCGATTTGCGGGAGATCTTTTCACAGGCGGCGATCGGCGGCAGGGTACAAGCATAGCGGGCTAATTTTTGGCTCAAACGTTGAGTCGTCTCCGGTGTTAGACCTTTCTCTTGGGTTTTAATCGTCTCCCAATTGGCTCGCACCTGCTGAATATCATCCGTTTCTAAATTACCAAAGACATGGGGGTGACGTCGTACTAGCTTGTCACTGATGCCATTGGCTACGGTGGCAAGGTCAAATTGACCATATTCCTGGGCAATTTGGGACTGGAGCACCACTTGCAGGAGTAAATCCCCCAGTTCCTCAGCAATATCCGTTGTGTTTTCACTCTGGATTGCTGCTACGGTTTCATAGGCTTCCTCAATGATGTAGGGAATCAGGCTCTGGGGGGTTTGGGCTAAGTCCCAGGGGCAACCCCCTTGGGGCGATCGCAACTGCGACACAATTTCAATCAGGCGTTGGAGAGCAAGGAGGGTTAGATTTTCCATAGTTTTAGGCTTGATTCGGAGCAAAAGGAATCGGTTGAGTTGCCCATAGGAGCGAATGTAAAGCAGCAGAAGTACCTAAACTAATGTTTTGTAAGCATCGAGAACTTGCAGGGCAGTTTGCGACCAGGAGAATCTTTTTGTGTGTTCAACTCCTTTCATGATCAGCTTCTCACGCAGGTGCTCGTCTTCTACAATCGATAAAATTGACTCTATCAGCTCGTGGGTATTATTGGGATCAATCATTAATGCTGCATCTCCAGCAACTTCAGGTAGAGAGGATGTGTTGGAAGTAATAACAGGTGTTTTAAATGTCATTGCTTCTAAGATTGGCAAGCCAAATCCTTCATACCAAGAAGGATAAAGCAAAATATCTGCTTCCTTATATAAGACCACTAGCTTGGAATCTTCAACATAATTAAAATAATGAATAGATGATGAATAGCAGGAACGGCTTATCAAGTCAAAGATGGGTTTGTATTTCCAGCCTTTTCGACCAACCAATATCAGTTGATGTGGTAGCCGATGTTTTTGCTTAAGACAATTGAAAGCATGGATAATTGTTTCAATATTTTTTCTTGGCTCAATTGTACCCACGAACAGGAAGTACGGCTTTAGCGAACGTATTGCCAACATGTCCGTTTTAGAAGATTCTCGTCCCGAAAATTGGCTAGCTAGATATGTTACTTTTATTCTTTCTGGGTCAATTCTCAAAATATCGACAATGTCTTTTGTAATATTCGTCATGTTCAGTATGGGCTCCAGATTCCAGTTGTATAGATCCTGATGCCAAGGATAGACATCGACCCTGCGTCCTTTTGCCGGGGCCTTGTCAAAAATTGCTGAAGACCAGAGAATCAGGTTGTTGCCGAATAGCGATCGCACCTTTTCTTGGATACTTGGCGCAGAATAGACCTGGTAAACCGTCTCACTGTCTAGGTGACGACAATGGGTTGGATAGGGCGAGTAAGCAGACGGCACCGATAACACCTTTTCCGTCAGGGAACGGCGGATTTTTGGAATATCCTCGGCGTCAAAGGCCCGGAATGGCCCCAGAAAGCCTTGCCGTTGAAAAGCGGTAATCTCAGTGGGGGTTAGAGGGCCGGTCATCATAAACATAAAGTCATCCCATCATCTGGATCATTTAACACAATCCAGTTTGATAGACACAGTTTAATGAACTTTTCTATCATTATTCCCCTCGAATTCCATCGTGGCCAGGTCGAACGTTGTCTCCGTGCCTGGGCTGAAGGGCAAACCTTTCCTGCCACAGAATTTGAACTGGTTGTCGTCGCCCCCGATCATCTGAGTGTGTCCATTCTGGATCGGGTTCGGGATGTTCTGCGGGCACAGGATCGGCTGCTGCTCTCCAGTGACGATCACGATATGGGGCTTTGTGTTGAGGGGGCCGCCGTCGCGGCCGGAGATATTTTCTTTTTCACGGAGTCCCATTGTTGGCCCGAGCCCAATGTGCTGGAGCTAGCGCAGCAAGTCTTGGCAACCCACCCGCACTGGGCCGGATTTAGTGCTCGCTCCCTCCGCAAGACCCATAACCGTCTTTCGGAAGCGGAAGCAGATATGTACGAGGCCGATATTGAATATGCCATGCTTGAGCATCCCTGGCGGAAGATCCTCGACCAATGCTTTGTCGTGCGCAAAACGGCCTGGGAAGAGTCCGGGGGCTTTCAGGCAAATCTTGGACATTTTGCCGAATGGCTCCTCGCAGCAAGGTTTTATCAGCAGGGTCTGACGGTGGGCTATGCACCTGAAATCTGCTTACATCATTACTCCATCGGTGACTTTGCTGAGCTAGAGGAGTTTACTCAGAACTTTGTACACGGCCATGCCCGCTTTTTGGCGGAACAGGAAAATGATCCCGCCATTGGACTTTGTCCCTACATTCCTTACTGGAGTGAGCGGGTCAATTATCTTGCCGTCAATACTTGGCCGATCCTGTTCCTGACCCTGAAAATACCCCTCTGGTGTGTTTCATTTTCGGTGTTGTTTTATCATTTGATTCTCACAATTTTTGGTTGCCGTTTTGCAGTTTTTACTACTAATTTTCGGGTCTGGAAGACCAAAAATCTACTCCGCTTTACGCTTTTCTTCCGGCCGTCAACACGTGTTGAAGCCATGCGAAACTATTGTCGTGCTCTCATTGATGCTGCTGCTAGACTTCTGCGATCTGAGAAACTGATTATGGAGGTCAGCAATCTGCTGCCGATCACCGGAAGTTATTGCTTTGGCGATCGCCCCCGATTTGATCTATGCGGTTTTCACCGGCCCGAATTCTGGCAAGGACGCTCCTGTCGATGGAGTGAACCCCAAGCGCTGATTCGTCTTCCCTTACCCCCTGGTGTTTATCAGGTTCGTCTGACCTGGATTAAGATGTGGCCACACCTTCATTACGGACTCCGCTTCTATTGGAATGGCCAAAAACTGACCGATAAGCTTGAGTTGACCGATGTTTCCCTCAGCACTCAGGTTCGAGTTAGCAAGCACGATCCGCCTTGGCTCGGCTGGATCTGTCGCCGTTTGTCCACCCCCAATGATTCACGCAGACTGGGTCAATTGATGGAGCGAGTAGAATGGAGGCGAGTGTAAGGGAAGCCCTGATTCTTCCCACTTTGCTTTCGTTTGTTGCTGAAGAACGGTATTTGGCGGTGGTGATCTTTAAGCTAGAGAGACTTTGGCCGATTTATTCTAGCCTTTTACGAAAATAGGAGGATCATACCTCCCCCTTTCCAAGGGTGATTGAGAGGGATTAACGTACCTCATGCTTATGAGAATCAACATATGAACCATCTAATTAGACAAAATGTGAAATTGAGATTATACCTCTTTTCTTATGCACTATAGCTCAGTAAAAGTTGTCCGAAAAGATGCTAAAACAAGTCGGCAGATTATATCCACTTTATTGACTTTAGCAAAGCGAAATGTCCGAATTCGTTACCATAAATCTTTCCTGGGCTTCTTCTGGAGCTTATTGAATCCGTTAATATTCTTTAGTATCTTCGTATTTCTCTTCAATCGTGTTTTTTCCGCCATTGAAAATTACCCATTATTTGTTCTGGTTGGGGTTCTCTATTGGAATTTCTTCTCCAATACCACGTCACAGATGATGGGGGCAATCCTTAACTCAGCCAATCTTCTTAAGTCCCTGCCCATTCCGGTAATTGTCTATCCGATCGCTGTAGCGCTAGCCAGTCTTTTCAATTTTGGTATGTCTTTTATTCCCTTTACTCTTTTCTTTATTGTCTTGGGTGGAACAATCAAGTTGAGTATCCTTTATGTCATACCATTGACGGCCTTGTTTACAGCAGCGACCTGGGGCTGGTCACTCATTCTCTCAACGCTCAATGTTTACTTCCGGGATACAGAGATGCTCTGGACAAATTTAACCCCGGCCTTGCTCTATCTCACGCCAGTGGCCTACCCCAGCACAATGGTACCGAGTTCTTACCGTTGGTTTCTAGAATGTAATCCGCTTTACTTTTTTATTGAGTCTCTACGAACCATCCTGTACCATAATAGTGCTCCGTCATTTTTACTCTGGGGGAAGGTTGTCTCGATCACAGTTATTTTTTGTTCTGTGGGTTATCTTGTGTTTAAAAAGCTGGAAATTGGTTTCATTTCTACACTTTGATCTGAACTGTGGATCTGAATCTTTTGCATAGATAGAGGAAACATTGTTTGAAGAACGATAAACTGATAATTATAGCGAGAGATATTGAGGTTGATTTCTGGATACAGAAATATGGTGTAGACACCATAAAACGATATATTCTATCACTCGGTAAACAGCCCATTTTGACCCGAAAGAAAGTCTTAAAAGGAGTCAGCCTAGAGGTTGTTCAGGGTGAAAAGCTGGGTTTGATTGGTCGCAATGGTGCTGGCAAGACGACGTTACTCCGGGTCATTGCGGGTATTGTCAACCCGAGTCGTGGCTATCTTGAAGTTCGGGGAACAGTCGCCCCTGTGTTGGGCTTGGGGGTTGGCTTAGAGCCAGAGATGTCAGGACGAGAGAATATTATCCTCTGTGGCACTTTGATGGGTCTAACGATTCAGGAAATTTATGAGATTATGCCAGAGGTGATTGATTTTTCTGGGTTAGGCAATGCCATCAGCATGGAGGTCAAACGATATTCATCAGGGATGATGGCTCGACTCGGATTTTCAATCAGTAATGCGATCTTGAGTCTCAAAAGAGCGGATATCTTGGTCATTGATGAAGCCCTCAGCGTTGGCGACATTGGCTTTCAACAGAAATGTGAGGAACGCATTCGCGAAATTAGCAATAGTGGTGCGACAATCCTTTATGTTTCTCACGGACTTGAAGGAATGCGCAAAATCTGTAATCGTGTTGTGTATTTAGAGGATGGCAAAGTCCTTGAAATTGGCCCCACGGATGCAGTGATTGAAAACTATAAGCGAATGTTTAAGGACGTAAATCAGGTTTGAACGCCTTGGGCGGGAGGATTTGAAACCCTCCCCTACAGCGCTTTTCATTTCTACATTCGTTGTTGTTGAATTGCACGTGCTTTCTTATCCTAAAGTCCAAGGCAGTTGGGCAGTTCCTGCGGCGATCGCCGCATCCAGCACAAAGATCGTCAGCCAAGTGATCACGACGGCTTGGGTCGCTGCTTCGCCCACCTGTTGTGCGCCGCCCTCGGTGGTTAGTCCCCAAGTGCAGCCCACGAGTGCGACAACCCAACCAAAGATGCCGCTCTTGAGCAGAACAAGACCCAGGTCAGTGAGGGTAAGACTTTGGGCGATCGCCGCCCAAAATACTGGCGGCGCGACTTGATAAAACTGTGCGGCGGAGAGCATCCCCCCCAGCAGGCCCAAGACTAAACTCAGCACCGTTAAAATCGGCAGCATGACACAGCAGGCCCAGACGCGAGGCAACACTAGAAAATCAATCGGATGGGTCTGCAACATCATTAGAGCATCAATTTGTTCACTCACCCGCATTGCCCCGAGTTCTGCGGCAAAGGCAGAGCCCACCTGACCGGCAAGGATACAGGCAACTAAAATCGGATTCAGCTCTCGGCAAAAAGCGAGGCTAAAGGCAGAGCCAATCACGGAAACTGCACCAAAATGACTCAATTCACGGGCCGTTTGGATGGTAAAAATGGTGCTAGCGCAGAGGGCAACGATTAGTACCGGAATCAGCGCCCCTGGGCCCACTCGAAACAATTGCTCACGATAACAATGGGGATGTTTTACCCCCAGCAGCGATCGCCCAATGATCTGTCCTGATAGGACGATTACCATCCCCAAACGCCTCAAACTGCTTGGGGACAATCGTCCTACTCCCACTTCAGCACCGCCGCCTCGATTCCTTGCTCACGACGCCGCTTGCTATCAGTTTCAAACCATTGAATAATTTGCTCGGGGGTGAGGGTCTCAACGGTGACCTCCCTATCCTGGGCAATGCGCAGGAGGACACGCCAGGAAGAAATTGTCAGGCGCGTCAGAAACTTTTCCGGTGTTGAGAGGAGTGCTGCATCCACTGCAGCCGACTCGGCTGCAGTCAGAAACTCTTGGCCAGGTGTTGGGGAAACCATAGGTCGTTCAAAGTTCAGAGTGGTTGTCTATGGAACTTAAGAAAATAAGCCGGGAATTCCGTAGCGCAGGCGGTCAGTGAGCGGAGTCGAACTGTGGTCGCTGAGCGGAGTCGTTGGCGTAGCCTCCCGGAGGGATAGTGCGTCCCGCCTGCCAAGGGTTTAACGCATCCTGACAATTACCGGATTAATTTGTTGACCTTCATTAACAAGCATTCTCTCGCTGGGTTTTGAACCGATGGCTCGTCTCTATCCTCCGAATACTAGACGAAGTCGCTGAGAGCAGGCTGAAACGGTTTTCACTTATACAACATTAGGGGCTGGTTTCAAACCAGCCCCTACCTCTTCTTAGCAATTAATTGCGGCGTGAAAGCGCGTAGACGACTAACAATAGGCTGCGTAAACCCCATCCAGCAGACGGTTTAGAGCTTTGGCGGCGGTTTCGGTGGCGGCGATCGCCTCAACCTGAGCGTCTGGATCTTCACAGAGCTTAGCCAGCGCCTGGCGGGTCATCCGGCTATGGACTTCATCAGCTTTTTCATGCACGGTGAAGAAGGCAAGGGTCGCCTCTGACTCAATGCCGTAATAGTCCTTGAGTCCGGCGATTTTGGTGGTCGAAACGGCGGGAATTTGTGACTCATAGGCGTAGAGTGCCGCAAGGCCCACGGCAGGATTCTCAGAGCGGGCTAGGCGCTTAAGGGTCTCGACGGATTCCTGAGTTTCTGGCAAATGTTCGCGCTCCAGAACAGCGGTGCGCTCAACACCCAAACCCTCTGCAAAGCGTAGCCAGAGTTCGGGGTGATGGTCGGCTCCCTGTTCTTCTTCAATCAGATTCTCCAGTAGCATCTTGCGAATATTGAGATCATCACAGGCCGCGTGGGTGGCACTGACATAAGTGGGAAAATTGTGAACCTGGAGGTAATATTCCTGAGCATATTCCTGAAGCGCCTCACGGCTCAGCTTCCCTTCATTCCAAAGTTGATAGAAGGGGTGATTGAGGAGATGGTGCTGTTCAATCACAGCATCGATGTGGCTAAGAAACGCCTGTTGCTGGGGAGAACGGTGAATCGTTTGCATGGGTGCGGACTCAAAACGGACAGATTAATCTTCTGCTCAATGTACCATGTTCGATGCGGGTGCGGGCCCTAGAGAAAAACCCTGCTCCTCATTCAAGGAACAGGGCTGAAGCCGGGTTAAATATGGGTCTCCATCAACAAGACTTGAATCTGTGCTGAGACCATTGGTGGGGAAGTCACAACCAGAGTCGTTCCCCAAACCTGGATACTGGACTTTGGCCTTGAGTCGGTCTGTCGTGATCGCCCTCCAAGCCACCCCCCTGAACTATCGAGAGGCTTGAGAAACATGACTGTGGTCAAACAACCCACAGCATAGGATCAACAGTCTGCCCTTGAACAATCAGCAAAGTAATGGCAGTGAACTGTTTCCTGGCTTTCATCCAATACAATAAATCTTGTTCTGGAGAGAGGAAATAGCCACAGCTAGAGTTTTACTGAATCTTTAAAGACGATTGTCATTCCTTAAAGCTGCCATGAAACCCCGGTAAGGATTCCGGAGCGGATTTGAACCTCACAATGGGGATAACCCCTAGTGCAGCAGCGAACCCCGATGGCGCTACACTCAGGGGTGTGCATTCAGCCAAATCGGCATCAATGTGAGGAGAGAGCAGCGCGTGTGTGGAATTTGTGGTGTTGTTTATGCCGATCGCCAGCGCCCCGTTGCGGGCAAACTGATCGAAGCGATGGCCAACACCATCCTTCACCGGGGGCCGGATCAAGGGGGACAATACGTCCAGGGCCCGGTGGGACTCGGGTCGCGTCGTCTTTCGATCATCGATTTGGGCAATGGACAGCAGCCGATTCATAACGAAGACCAGACGGTTTGGGTGGTCTTCAACGGTGAACTCTATAACTACCGGGAGCTGACCCAGTCCTTGCTACGGCGAGGGCACAAGTTTTACACCGCCACAGATACCGAGGTATTGGTGCATGCCTATGAAGAGTTTGGGGCTGAATTTCTGGAATATCTCAATGGCATGTTTGCCTTTGCCCTTTGGGATAGCCCAGCCCAGCGCCTGATCATTGGCCGCGATCGCATCGGGATTAAACCCCTCTACTATGCCCAGCATGACAATGCCCTGATCTTTGGCTCCGAACTCAAGACCATCCTGACCTATCCCCAGTTCCCCCGTCGGGTGGATTTGGTTTCGCTCAATGAATACCTGAGTTTTGAATATGTGCCGACGCCCCGCAGTATGTTACAGGGCATTGCTAAACTGCCGCCCGGCCATGCCCTCAGTTATAGCGATGGTCAGCTCAAAACTTGGCAATATTGGGACATTAACCTGGCCCGCAGCGAAAACATTAAACCCAAGCCCACTAGCGACTACGCGGCTGAATTGGTAGAGGTGTTGCGCGAGTCCGTGCGCAAAGAGATGGTCAGCGATGTGCCCATTGGGGTGCTCCTGAGTGGCGGACTGGATTCGAGTGCGATCGCCGCGATGATGACGGAACTGGCCCCCGGCAACGTCAAAAGTTTTTCGATTCGCTTTGATGATCCGTCTTTTGATGAGTCGAGCTATGCCCGTCAGATGGCGGATCATCTGCAAACGGAACACCATGAACTGACGCTCACCCCTCAACTGACGCAAGATCTGGTGCCGAAACTGGCCACCTTTTTGGATGAGCCGCTGGGCGATTCCTCAATTATTCCCACCTTCCTGCTCTCCCAGTTCACCCGTCATCATGTAAAAGTTGCCCTCGGCGGTGACGGGGGGGATGAACTGTTTGCGGGCTACTCCACGTTGCAAGCCCACCGCTTGGTGGAATATTACGAGCAGCTCCTGCCGTCGCTGGTGCGCCATCGGCTGGTGCCCTGGGTCGTGGATCGCCTGCCCGTCTCCTTCGACAACATCAGTTTTGACTTCAAAGTCCGCCGCTTTATTGCCGGTCGGGGCATTCCGGTCTTGATGCGCCATCATCAATGGCTGGGCTCCTTCACCCTGGCTCAAAAGAGTCAGCTCTTGCAGCCCTGGACGCAACTCCAGGAAAAGGATACTTACCAAGTGGCCTTTGAGCATCAACAGCGATCGCAGACTCGGGAAGCCCTCAATCAGCTCCTCTACTGCGATATGAAGCTCTACCTCGAAGGCGATATCCTCACTAAGGTCGATCGCGCCAGTATGGCCAACTCTCTGGAGGTGCGTGTGCCACTACTCAACCATACCCTGGTGGAATATGTCGCCCAGATGCCCCATCGGCTCAAGCTGCGCGGCCTGACGACCAAATATATTCTGCGCCGGGCCCTGCGCGATCGCCTCCCTACAGCCATTCTCAAACGGGGCAAAAAAGGCTTCAACATGCCCGTGGCCAAATGGCTCGCCGGCCCCCTGCGCCCCCTGGTCGAGGAGATGCTCTCTGGCGATCGCCTCAACCGCGAAGGCTTCTTTAACACCGACTACGTCCAGCAGCTCTGGCAAGAACACCATCAGGGCCAAAAAGATCATCGCAAACTGCTTTGGACGCTACTGGTATTTGAGCTTTGGCATCAGCATTGGTTGGAGCAATAATTGATGCTGTTGGCAGAGTCTACATTTCGCAATATTGGTGGCAGGCGGGACGCAGATTCGGCAAGCTCACTGACCACCTGCGCTACGGTTTTCTCTTTTAAGAAAATCCCGTAGCGCGGGCATCTTGCCCGCCTCGGTCTCCAATGTAAATCACGGTAGAATCGTTGAGCACTGAACTCCGCCTTGCTAACCCCCTTGAATAATCCCCGAGAGAATCCGGACTAAGGCCGACAAATCGGTTGGCACGGTATAGAGTTGAATATCTTGCGTCAAGGTTTTAGCTGTACGATCGAGACAGCCAAACTTCCAAACATCGCCCGTCGTGATCGCCCCATAGAGTAACGGTGTGGGCGAAGTTGTCCATTGATCCAACGCCACCAGTTCAGCCCCCAACTGCACAAAACCACGAGCTAAATCCGCTTGCTTTGCTTCAATGACTAATAAATTTTGCTGACCCGGAATAAAGTAATCCACCGTCCCCCGCAACCATTGATTCACCTCGATCGCGTATTCAATCTTGAGGGCTTGATGGGCTTGGGCACACACAGCCAATAACACGGGGGCAATCAACGTTTCTCGCCGGGCCATTTCAGAGGTTAAATCCACCAGTTCAAGGGTCTGTAACAGGCGTTTTTCCAAATCTGGCAAAAAATCCAGGTCGTTGGCGACAGTGGGTAATTGCAGGGCTTTTTTTTGCAAGATAATTCCCAACTCGGCAAAGATCTCTTCGGGGTCAGCCGTCAATTCAAAATATTTGCGAAAGGTATAGCTTTGGCTCTGATCGAGGATAGGAGGGCGTGCCATGGCCAAGGACGACTCTATCGGATGCGTCGATAATAACGTGCCACTGGATAATCTGTCTGTTCAAGTTGACCGGGTAGAGCATCTGCCAAAAACCCTTCGACAATGGGAAACCGACCAATTACAAACTGCTGGAGATCATATCTTTGAACTAAGTCCACCATCGCTTGGGCGCTAAACGCCTGAGCTGCAATTCGTTTGCGGGAGAGGGTGGCAATTTCTGGGGGAATGCTGCGGTGAGTGTAGACTCCATACATGGGAATGTCGGTAAAGAGCCAATTTTCTTTAGGTGCTTCAGTCTGAATCTGCTCGATCACTTGCTGATGCTGCCAAGTCTCGGCAAGCACGGTTTGATTATGCAGATACAGCAAAGTGAGCTTAATCGGGATTGCGAGGAGTAGAAAACCGACCGCTAGACTAGCGGGTCGCAGGCCGAAACGGTAGGGGCGGGTTTCAAACCCGCCCCTACGGCGGATGGAATTGAGACAGGTTTTGAGCCCCAGGGTCGCCAGCCAACTCAGGGGCAGGGCGATCAGAATGTGGTGGTGATACCAAATGGGTTTGTGGAAGACTAAAAACAGCGTGACCCAAACCAGCCAGAGGAGCGGTACGAGGTTCAGCAGTGGGTGGCGGGTTGGGTTCGATTGAGACCCTTGAGCCCCCCTGACCTCCTTCTTAAGAGGGTAAAACTTATGCAAAACTGCTATCAAAGCCTTGTTGTCTCGTTGTGGGTGAGGGGTGAGCGGAGTCGAACCCCGGCCGTTCAGACTATCCCCTCTGGAGACGCTCCGCGAACGACTCCGCTCAGCCTTCACTACATCCTGCTTCTTTCGTTGCGTAAGTCCTGGGAGGGAAATGCTAATGGCAAAATTTTGTAAACCTTTGAGCTTGGAAATAGCGGGAATCAGCGCAAATAGAGTCAGCACGAAATAGTCGAATTCCTGGGCATAAAACAACCCCACATCGCGCAGGCTGTGTTCATTGATAAAGGCACTTTTGACATCGCTGTCCACATGGAACAGAAAGGAGGCATCGAGGGAAATTAAGCCAAGACTGAGTCCTAAGCCCATAAAGGTGGCGATCGCCCCCAGTCCCCAAACTATGGCAACAAACCAAGGCCGTCGTTGTTGCCAGCGTAAAGGCCTCCCAGTATAGTGTCCTGCCCATAAAAAAAGCCCCCAGATGGGCAGCAGCAGAATTGTGAACATCTTGAATTGCATAGAAAGCCCGGCGGTGATGCTGGCAACGCCCAGCCAGATCCACTGTTGAGCCCCCTGCCGAGATTCGTGATACCGCAGCAGAGCATAGAGCGAGACCATCAGGCAGGCGATCGCCGGCATGCCAATCATGACCGAGACACTTAACCGCAAAAAATTTGCGGTACAGATTAAGAGAAACGCTCCGACCAAAGCGTAGCGATCGTCCACCGCGCGGCGCAGCAGTTGTGCAAATGCCCAAACCAGCACTGTGCTAAAGCCCAAAATGAGCAAGCGGGCGGCCAACACCGAATCCTCCCAGAGCCGTAGCCATGCCGCCAGAACAAGGGTCAAGAGCGGTGGCTGATCGCTCCAAATCTCGTCGAGTAGGCTGTAGCCCTGGTTGTAGAGCAGGGCTTTAACCAGTTCTTGCCCTTCGTCCGTGTCAAATTGAAAGGCATTAGCAACGGGCATTAAGAGCAGGGCGATCGCCCAAAAGCCCACGGGTAGCGCTAGGTTAAAGACCCAAGCCGGAAGCGATCGGGATAGGGTGGGGGTGCGATCGGCGTTCGGGACAAGCTGTACAGTCATGTTTGGCAGCGTCCTAGAGCATCCGCAGTAGACCCTGCTGACCCACTAACAGCTCCCGCAGCAAGGACAGAATGCCAACCCAAATGATCGGGCTGATATCCACGCCGCCCAGCGGAGGCACAACTTTGCGCGTGAGCACCAGGAACGGCTCAGTCGGCAGGGCGAGCAGACGCCAGGGCAGCTTGTTCAGCTCGGCCTGGGGATACCAGGTCAGCACAATGCGCAAAATAAAGAGAAAAATCCAGAGCCCGAATCCCAAACTCAAGCCAATGTTAAGCCAATCCATAGAAATGTAAAGTTTTTTATCGTTTCTGTCCTACTGAATCATTGTACGGGTTCAGGTGGCGAATCTATGGGTGCGCTGTTATTCTCCTAACTCGCGCTGTTGAGCTTGTATCGTGACCCCTCTTCCCCCAGCCGGCCAAAATCTGAGTAAAATGTGATAAATCTAAATAAACCTGTCATCAAACCCCAAACTATAAAAAATGACTCCTACTCTGGCAAATTTCCTTTTTAGCCTGCTCGCTGGTGCGTTGGTTGTGGTAATTCCTGCCACCGTTGCTCTGCTCTTCCTCAGTCAAGCGGATAAGATCCAGCGTTCCTAGGTTGAGTTGATTCCTTGACAAAACCCCAGCATCTTGCGTTGATTCCGGTCGTGAGTCTGAGCAATGCTGGGGTTTTGTTGTGTTTATGGTGCACCCTCGATATCGCTACAGTTGGCTGGGGACGGTGGCGATCGCCCTCCTCCTGACTAGTTGTCGCGTCAATGAAAATCTGAGCCTGGCCCTCCATCCGGACTATTTGGGCTCAGCCTGCTTAGAATTGGGCAACGTGCGGGGCCGATTCAAGATCCACGTTGCCAATGGTGATCTAACCCAGCACTTTCAGATTGCTCAACCCGAACAAGTCCAGCCTCATGCTTTGGATCTTGGCCCAGTCACAGCAGCCCGTCCCCTAGAGATTGTCATTCGCGGCGAGTTAGCGGCAGGGCAGCTTGAGCCGGTCGTCCGCTATGGCAACTGTGACCAGTTTGCGGGAGCAGATTGGCGGATTGTGGGCATTGAATATTTCAACTCAGATCGAGTTGGCATGATTCGCTTTTTCGCGGGGGCGATCGGCATCATTAATATCATCGTCCTGGTGATGCAGATCCGCCATCTGCAAGCGATTCTCTCGGCCAAAGACTATTCAATTGCTGAGCTGGTGCAAGTGCTAGAGCAATCACCGCAGCAGCGCTATGTCAAAGTGCGGGGTCAAGTTAAAGTCAAGGAACCGCTACGATCGCCCTGGAAAAAAGTGGATTGTGTCTACTACAACAAGCGTGTTGTGCAAAAGACCACCGAAGGGACAGGCAAAACCAAAAAGACCAAAACCCAAACCCTGGAGAATCACTCCCGACGGATTCTCTTTCAGCTTGAGAATGGGGCGAACCAGATTACGGTGATTCCGGATGAAGCCGTGATCACGGCTGGTACCCGCCATCAAGAAGCCAAGCCCGCCGCGAAGGGCACAATTGAAACCAGCGAGACGGTTTTGCCCGTGGGGACAACGGTTTTAATTGTGGGCATGGTGGCGTACCAACGTAATCAACTGGTGCTGCGCAAACCCGAGCCGCCCTTGAAGCAAACCCGGTTTCAGATCTATCGAGAAACGGCTCAAACCTTGGAGGGGAATATTCGCTTTGCGATGCGTTTTTCCTTTGTGGTGGCGGTGATAGGCTCTTTGTTTTGGCTGCCACTGATAGTTCCCGGCATGGCCGATCCGGCGGTATTGATTCACGAGTTAACGCAGGATTGGTAAATTTTGGGTCAGCTCATGTCTCAAAATATGGCTAAGACTGTTCCTAAACAAACGTGAGTTTCGGTTAAGCCAGTATCACGAAAACTCATTAAACTCAACGAAATCAACCATACTGGCTCCAATATTGCCGGAGTCTGAGGGGGCAATCTCCCCCTCAGCGGGAGGTGTCGGGGGGCGGGTCCCCTGACAACCGGGTTTGAAAACGAGATTTCAAGGCTTTGAGGAATACGACAGCTTCGCTTATCCAGAACTCACGTTAAACAATTACTATCCAAGGCGGGCGAGACGCAGTTCGACAGGCTCACCGACCGCCCGCGCTATGGGAATTGAGAGAATAAAGACCAAAGACCGTAGCGCAGGCATCTTGCCTGCCACCGAGCCTATCTTCCTGGAACATTTTTTCTTGGCGGTCTAATGCCCCGATCCAACACCTCAAGCGGTCACATCGCCCAGATCAATCTCTCTGACGGTGGCGTGCCCAAGTTACCTGTGCCTGAAGTGGAGATTACGCTGGCTGGGTTGGTGGGCGATCGCCAGAAAAATCTTAAGTACCATGGCGGGCCCGACCGAGCCGTCTGTCTCTGGTCAGCAGAGATCATTCAAACATTGCAAGCCGAAGGTCACCCCCTTGAACCGGGCAGCACAGGCGAAAATATCACGATCGCCGGCCTAGATTGGCCCAGCGTAACCCCAGGACAACAACTCCAGCTCGGCGATCGAGTCCAACTCCTCGTCACCGACTATGCCGCCCCCTGTCGCACCATTGCCCGCTACTTCACCGGCCGCCGCTACAGCCGCATCAGCCAAAAGCGGAATCCAGGGCTGAGTCGGCTCTACGCGCGGGTGCTCTCACCGGGCAAAGTCCAGTGCGGTGATGCGGTCACGATTCTGAACTCTCCCTGAGAAATCACGGCTGATCCAGCCATCGGGTCACGAGAAATGTTACAAAGGGTGAATATTTCTCAATAATGCTCCACTGTCGTCAACAAACAAAGTCCCGAATCAAAGCCCCAAAATCAAAGCCCCAACCTTAAAACCTATGAGTAGCCCCCGCCCCGATATCCTTTTCCTCGTTCTGGATACCCAGCGAGCCGATCGGCTCTCCTGCTACGGCTACTCCCAACCCACCTCCCCCCACATCGACGCCCTGGCGGCTCAAGCCACTCGTTTTCAAACTGCCGTTGCCCCCGCTCAATGGACGGTTCCCTCCCATGCCTCCATGTTCACTGGGCTCTACCCCTCCCAGCACAGTGTCTTGCAGTCCTACTCGGTGTTGCCGCAAGAACTCTCGACCCTAGCCGAGCGCCTCGCTGCCGGGGGCTACTTCACAGCAGGTTTTTGTAACAACCCGTTGGTCGGAGTGATCAACAATGGTCTGCGGCGCGGCTTCCAGAGCTTCCTCAACTACAGCGGTCTGCTCACCTCCCATCCCAATCAGGCCGGTCAGCGTCCCGGATTGATGGGCCATTATCGTCAGTTCTTTAAGCGCACCCTCGCCAAGCTGCTCAACCAGGTACAAGATGCCTTTGCTCGTTCGGAATGGCTCTTGGCCCTCTCGCTCCATCCGATTATGGTGCCGCTGTGGCAAACCGCATTGAGTTTCAAGGGCAATACTCAGAAATCCCTGGCGGATACGGCGCGTTTGTTGATCGATCGCCCCAGTGTTGCCGCTAAGCAGCCCATCTTTGCCTTTGTGAACCTCATGGGCACCCATATGCCCTACCATCCGCCTCTGAGTTATATCGAGAAATTCGCGCCCCATGTGCTGCGTGACCCTGAAGCACGAAAGTACCTGCGGAATTTCAACGGCGATGTCTATGGTTGGCTGGCCCCGCTAGCGGGACCGTTGCCCGAGAACCAGAAGCAGACGC
Organism: Cyanobacteria bacterium P01_G01_bin.54; assembly: GCA_039180005.1. Classification (GTDB taxonomy): domain Bacteria; phylum Cyanobacteriota; class Cyanobacteriia; order Cyanobacteriales; family Spirulinaceae; genus SIO3F2. The sequence goes on from JBCDEB010000016.1 coordinate 23,933, forward strand.
TCGATGGCATGTACGATGCCGAAGTTGCCCACCAAGATGCCCAACTCGGCGTCTTCTTTGAGCAGCTCAAAGCCAGTGGTCGTCTCGACAACACCCTGGTGATTATTTGCTCTGACCATGGGGAGCATTTGGGTGAGAAAGATTTCATCGGCCACAGCCTCTCGCTCTACAACGAACTGGTGCGCGTGCCGCTCATTATCCGCGATCCCTCGGGTCAGTTACCTCAGGGCACAACACCCGAGCATGTGGTCTCGACCCGTCGCCTGTTTCACACGGTCTTAAACGCAGCGCAACTGGCCACACCCGAGGAGCAGGAGCTGAGTTTAACGGCGGATGCGACAAGCGATCCGGAGCAAAACCGCGTTTTCTCGGAAGGGGTGCCGCCCCAGAATGTGCTCAACCTATTGCACAAGCGCCAGCCGGAATTGATCACCGAGCGGGCCTGTGACCAACCCCGTCGCGCGGTGTGGATGGGCAACCATAAGCTGATTGAAACGGGGCGCGATCGCCTCGAACTCTACGACATCTGCGAAGACCCAGACGAGAGCCTCAACCTCAGCGATATTCTCCCCGAAAATGTGGAGTTGCTTCAGGACTGTTTGGCCTTATTAACCGATACGGAAGAGCAGCAAGACAGTCTAAATTTGGCTCAGCGAGCGCCAGGGTTTGATGATCCGGAAGTGCAGCGTCGTTTGCGGGATTTGGGATATTTGGAGGATTAGTGTAGCGTCAACTCTAAATTGTAGGTTGGTGTTGAGCCCAGCGAAACCCAACACAACTATTGCTGATACTGGGTTGCATGATTCTATTCAATCTGCACGACAACCCCCCATGTCACTCTTGACAAAGCACTCGCAGCCCGTAAAGATGCTACAGTCAATAGTACAAAAAGACTAATCGTGCATGTACGATAACTCTTGCAAGTACCTCATTGAAACCTACCCCCAAGACTTTGCTGCTTGGCTGTTGGGCGAGCCGATCGCCCTGACGCAACTTAAACCCACTGAACTGAGCAACGAAGCGATTCGTGCTGATTCCCTGATGCTCCAAGGCAGGAATGTAATCCTACATGTGGAGTTTCAAACTGAGCCCGATCGCCAGATGCCCCTGCGCATCGCGGACTATTTTTTGCGCATTTACAAAAAGTTTCCCAACAAGCACATTCATCAGGTCGTGATCTACCTTCGTGCGACGGATTCAGACTTGGTCAAGAAAAGGGTCTTTCGGGCTCAAGGCATGACCCATCGTTTCACAGTGATTCGCTTGTGGGAGCAGCCCCGTGATGTGTTTTGGGATAAACCCGGCTTGTTGCCGCTGGCAATTTTGTCAGCAGCGGCAAATGAGAATACAGAAGCCTTGCTCGCCCAGCTACGGACGCGGATTGATGAGGTGACGGAAGATGCGGCGATGCAAGGAAATTTAGAAATGGCAACAGCGGTGTTGGCAGGGTTAAAATTAAGTCCAGAGAGTATTGAGCAGGTGATGCGGAGCAGGGTAATGCGGGAATCTTCGTTTTATCAAAAGGTTTTACAGGAAGGTCGTCAAGAAGGTCGCCAGGAAGGGCTTCAGGAAGGGCTTCAGGAAGGGCTTGAGAAAGGCCGTCTGATGATGTTGCGGCAGATTGTCCAGATTTTGCAAGGCTGGGGGTTTCCAGTAGAACGACTGTTGAAAATTCTGGGCGTTACGATGGCGGAGTTGGACGAGGTAGAGGGGCAGCAAGATGGCTAGCTTAGAAATTCCCCATTTTGTAGGGTGATAGTGAGATATTTTGGAGAGAGGATACCGACTATCCAAGGCATTAACGGTGTTAGGTTTCCTGCGTCAAGCTAAACGATAGCCGATAACTTCTATTCCTCTATACGCCATGCTAACCGAAAAAATTCTAATCCAAAATTTTGCAGGCATCCGTGAGATGGAAATAGAGGTCAAGAAGATCAATATCTTGATTGGTCCTCAAGCAAGTGGGAAGAGTATTGTTGCAAAAATACTTTACTATCTCAAGGGTTTTATAGAAAATACTTTCGAGCAAGGGCTTAAAATATCCAATCAGAATGACTTTAGTCAAGGCATGCTAGAGTCTTTTTTTGAGTCCAGATTCTCTAGATACTTTCCTGCGAATTCATTGGGAGAAAAGGAGTTTTGTATTCAATATTTCATTGGAGATTCACTATTTATCGAAATAAAAAAGGAGAGTAAAAATGTTCTTTATCTTTCGGATTTCTATGTCAAAATAATAAATAGCTACAAGGAATTAATTGATGAATTTCACAAAAAAATTCCTAATTTAAAAGAGCCTGACTACACATTATCAAAACTCAGCTTTATATCTGAAGCACAGAGAATATTATCCGAAAAGATACTTTATAGTGAGGAAAAAATCTCATTATTTTCACAGTACTTTGTTCCAGCCAATCGGATTTTCTTCGCTGGATTAGAAAGTGGTATCTTCTCGATACTACATCAAGAACAGAGTATTGATCCGTTTCTACTAGAGTTTGCCAAATACTATTCTTTTATAAAACCTTCAAGTGATATTGAGACACTGAGAAAAAATTCTTACTACGAAACGAACTTCCTAGATCTTGTCTCTGAGCTGAAGCAAAGAATACTTCCTAGCGAATATATTAGATTACAAGATGAGGATTTTGTGAAGACATCGGATGGTAGGCAGGTGAAACTTTCAAATTGCTCTTCTGGTGAACAATCGATCCTACCTCTAATTATTACTTTAGAAAAACTTCTAACATTCATCAGAAGCTCAAAGGGACTAACAAACTATATCGAGGAACCAGAAGCTCATGTATTTCCAGAAACACAGAGAGATATTGTTGACTTAATTTCAACAATCTATGGTGCAAGTCGAGAAAAACTACAATTTTTTGTGACGACCCACAGTCCCTATATTCTTACCGCATTCAATAATCTTCTCCAAGCAGGAGTCCTTGCACAAGGGGCATCTCCAGAGACTTTGGAACAAATCAAGAAAGTGGTTCCAGAGTCAAGATTCCTCTATCCTGGTGAGGTTGCTGCCTATAGCTTGAGCAATGGTGAATGTGTCTCAATTATTGACGCCGAGACAGGGTTGATTGATGCAGAGATGATTGATTCGGTTTCCGAAGACTTAGCGGTGCAGTTTGACCAATTACTGGAGATTGACTAAATGGATTTTCCGGACTGTACTCAGGAAACAAAGAATAAGGAAATTGTCATTCGAGATAAGGGAGCTAAGAATAGAAAGAGCATTGTTTATCTACTCAATCCTCAGCAGAAAATCATCAAGCTGATTGATATTGAAGACTGTGTGATCAAAGAAGGGCTCCGTTGTGATAAGTTGGCGATCGCCCCGCCCCAAAAACTCATTTTTATTGAACTCAAAGGCAATGATGTCAAAAAGGCGATCGCCCAACTCACGGCCAGCCTCAACTACATCAAAAATGCCTGCACCTCTGCCCGGAGATCTGTAATTATCTTTCTGGTCTCTTGCACTCAGTATCCTCGGAAAAATACTCAGCTACAAATCCAAAAGGCTAAACTTAAGAAAATCGGCATTACGCCAGTGATTAAGAGTGGCGAGCTTAAATATAAAGTGAGTTAAGGTGTGGTCGTCATCTAATTCGATTTCGTTGGTCAATACAACGACTTACAACGCAACAAACACATCCGAGCCACAATATCTGCCGGATGGGCTTGCCAGAGCTGCTCAAAAATGGTCTTGGCTGCATCAATTTCACCGCGATCGTAATGGTTGATCGCCGCCTCAAAGCGATCGCGACTTTCCGTTTTAAAGCGACGCAACGACTCCGGATCGCCCGTGTAGATTTCACAGATGGGAATCGCTTCTTTCTTACCTTTGACTAAAATTTTGCCCAAAAAACGATGCTCAAATTGCTCAGGGTTGGGCAAGGTGTCCAGGGTTTGCTGACTAATCAATAGGGTTGCGCCATATTGTTTCGTGGACTCTTCAAGGCGAGAAGCTAGGTTGACCGCATCGGCGATCACGGTCGTTTCCATGCGTTGTGATTCCCCGACCGTCCCCAACATTAAAGCCCCCTGATGGAGACCAATGCCAATTTGAATCGCGGGGTAGCCCTCTTCAATAATTTGTTGATTAAACCGTGCCAATTGCTGTTGCATGGCGATCGCTGCTTGGATGGCATCTTTCGCACTATGGGGAAAAAGGGCCATAATGCCATCGCCGATATATTTATCAATAAAACCCCGATGCTCACGAATCACCGGACTGACACATTCGAGATAGGAATTTAGGAAATTAAAATTGCGCTCCGGTGTCATGCTCTCCGAGAGACTCGTAAACGAACGAATATCGGAAAAAAGCACGGTCATATTCCTATGCACCACCTGATCGCCCAGGTGTACATCCAGAATACTGTCCTTGCCTAAGAGGGTCAGAAATTCGTGGGGCACAAAGCGATCGCTGGCTTTGTTATAGGCCTTGAGGTGGTTTTGAGCTTCGGTAAAGCGGCGCTCCAAAATAAAGGCGAGACAGATTAAAAAGATCAGCATCCCCCAGATGTAGAGCTGAAACCGCCATAAAAAATTAGGCGAGAGATAGACAATCAAGTCATAGACCCCACAGCCCAAAAATAGGGAAAATCCCCAGGCAAAAATCTTCGCTTCCGGATTGCCGCGCAGGGCGATCGACCAAGACAAGGTGATCAAAACCGAAGCGGTGACCAAGTCCAATAGTTGGGTGGGCAGGGCAGCCTGGCCCCAAGTCCAGACCTGGGTTCCTGCCAGCAGAATTGCCAGGGGCGCATAGCCCAGGTGCATCTGCCAGAGGCGACGCACCAGCCGTCGGGGACCTGCGCCAAAAATATGCTCAAAGAAAAGACAGATACTGACGGGCAAGAGGTGAAAGGTGGCGTGATGCACATAGGTCCAGACCAAACTGTAGTCAAATAGGAGACGGATGACTTGGGCCGGCGTAATCGTATAGATGCCGATCAAAACCGCCACACCGCCAAAGGAAATATAAGCCGCTCCGGTGGTGCGCAGGGGAGCCAACAGCAGCGGAAACAAGCCGCAGGACAGGAAGAGAAAGCCCAAAATCAGGCGGGGACTATCTTGAAGCAGTAAGTGGCGCAACAGGGCCGCCTGATCCCCCAGTAGGGGCAGACCGCTATAGCCTAATGCCAGTCGGCTCTCAGACGCAGCATAGATCCGCAGCAACAGGGGCTGTCCGAGCTGCTCCGAGGTCAGCGCCACAAGGGGGAAAGTCCCTTCGCTATGGCGGATCTGTCCCTGGTCATCGAGTTGCAGGTGGCGGTAGATCAACGTATCACCGAGATAGGCATCCAGAAGGTTTGGGATGCCTTGGAAATAGAGGGTGGGGGTTTGCCATTGCCCCTCGGGCAGCGGGAGGGTCAGCCAGAGGATCGGGGACGCACCGACGGTGAGTTGTTGGGGGAGGGCGATCGCGCGACTCTGGGCAGTGCTGAGGGCGGGGGGACGTTCGGGCTGCTTCAGCTCATCACTCCAAAAATACTGCCAATCTTGGCTCAGGGCCAGGGTGGGGGCAGTCGCTGCCGGGTTGAGAGACCAGAATGGGGGGAGTGACAATGACGGCAACGCGATCAACAAACTGATTAACAGGCTCATTGCTAGAACCGTCATCCAGCCCGCTGCCCAACCCATCACCCTAGACCTTATTCGGCGCAGCCAAGCGAGACGACCCAGGCGCATCACGCTACTCTCCTCATCAGAACACCCCTAACCCGCTTTCAGGCGATCATTGGGTTACGCCCTACCAGTATAGTTGTGTAGCATCGGTCTTTTAGAAAAATAAGAGATGCTGCCGTTTATCCTCTTTGCCCAACATGGCTGGGCCGACACCCATCGCCCGATTCGTAACCTGGCGCAACAGCTTGCCCCGGGTGCTTTAATCGTGACGCCGAATTTGGGCTGGTTGCGCACCTGGTGGCGGATTGAACCTTTAATTCAACGGGTCGAGGCCAGCGCCACAAAAACGAATCAGCTCTATCCCGAGATTCCCTGGCGCATTGTGGGCCATTCGATGGGGGGGCTGATTTGGCTGGAAGTGCTCCAGCGGCATCCGGAATGGCTACCCCAGGTGCATTCATTGGTGTTGGTGGCCTCACCCGTGGGGGGCGCAATTTGGGGCCAGCGGCTTGACCCCCAGGGTTGGGGCATCGGCATTGCCCGAGACCTGGCGGTGGATCGACGGGAGCTGGCGATCGCCCTGGCTCGGAAGATCCCGATTTTGTCGGTGGCGGGAGATCTGGGCAATGGCAGTGATGGCACGGTACGGGTCGCTACGACCCAGTTTCCAGGGGCGACGCTGATGAATCTGCCCTATTCCCACCCGGCCTTAAAGTGCCATCCGTCCCTGATTCCGGTGATTCAAAAGTTTTGGGCAGTGGGGATGATATGAATCGACCCCGTAAACGGTTTGCTCAACATTGGCTGCGCTCTGAGGCGGTGCTCGAGCGCATTGTCGAGGCCGCAGATTTAAGCGCTAGCGATCGCATCCTGGAAATTGGCCCCGGCACTGGGACGCTAACCCAACGCATCTTGCCTGGGGTACAGGCTCTCACGGCGGTCGAGATTGATCGGGATCTTTGCAAAAAACTCGTCCGCGCTTACGGCGATGCCGATAATTTTTTGCTGTTGCAAGGCGATATTCTTGACCCGGAAACCCTGGCTCCCTTAGCCCGGTTTCCCAAGTTTGAACAGCCCAACAAGGTGGTTGCCAATATTCCCTACAACATTACTGGGCCGATCCTGCAATTCCTGCTGGGAACGATCGCCCAACCCAACCCCCGCCCCTACCAGGCGATCGTGCTCCTGGTGCAAAGGGAAATCGGCGATCGCCTCACCGCCCAACCCGGCACGAAAGCCTACGGTGCACTCACGGTACGGGTTCGCTATCTGGCAGACTGTGAAATTATTTGCCCGGTGCCACGCAAGGCCTTCTACCCTGCGCCCAAGGTTGAGTCCGCCGTCATTCGCCTGCTGCCTCATGTGCCCCTGCCAGTGGACAGAGCCCAGCACCTGGAAACTCTCGTCAAGGTGGGCTTTTCTAGCCGTCGCAAGATGCTCAAGAACAATCTCAAAAGCCTGATGCCCGTCGAAACCTTGAACGGTATTTTTGAGCAGGTGGGGATTCCGGTGGACTGTCGAGCGGAGACCCTGAGTGTGACACAATGGATTGCGCTGAGTAACCAGATCGTACGGACGGTTACGCCGTAAGCGTGCGATTGCGTTTAATTTCCAGACCCTCGATCCCCCCTAGCCTCCCTTAGATGGATCTTAAGAAACTAAATCGGGAATTCCGTAGCGCAGGCGTCTCGCCTGCCAAGGGTTTAGAGCATTCTGCTATTACCGGATTAAATTCTTAACTGCCGTGTAAGGGCGGTGGCGTAGCCGGGGAGATCTTGCTAGCCTTGCTCTCCAATGCAGGGGCAGGTGTACGTTGAGGGCTGGCTCGCTCGCACCCGCTAAATTTATCCACTGCCGCCTATGCTCACGCTCATCGCCCCGGCTAAAATCAATCTTTATCTCGAAATCGTCGGCGATCGCCCCGATGGCTTTCATGAACTGGTGATGATTCTCCAGAATATTGCCTTGAACGATCGCCTCACCCTGGACTTTAGTGATAGCCCGCAGCATCAGGTGATTTGCGACCATGCGCAACTGCGAGATCCAGCGGAGAACTTGGTCTATAAGGCAGCGACGCTGATGGCTCAGACCTTCCCCACCGCCTTTGGTAAGTATGGTGGTGTTTTGATTCGTCTGGAGAAGAATATTCCGATCGCGGCGGGCTTGGCGGGCGGCTCAACGGATGCGGCGGCAACATTAGTGGGGATCAACCTGCTCTGGCATCTGGGGCTGACGCAACCGGAGCTGGAAGCCCTGGCGGCGCAACTCGGCTCGGATATCCCCTTCTGTGTGGCGGGGGGGACGGCGATCGCCACCGGACGGGGCGAAAAGCTCGACGTGATCACCAGCCCTCCCTCCCTCTGGGTCGTGCTGGCCAAGCATGATCAGCTAGCAGTTTCCACGCCTTGGGCCTATAAAACCTATCGCCAACAGTTTAGCGAGACCTACCTTGATGATCCCGAGCAAGTGCCCGCTCGCGCCGCCCGGTTGCATTCGGGACCCTTGGTGAGCGCGATCGCCCAAGGGGATAGCCAGCAACTGGCCGAGCATCTCTACAATGACCTGGAAAAGGTGGTGCTGCCCGCCCATCCTCAAGTTCAGAAATTGCGGGATGCGTTTGCCCAAGCGGGGGCGATCGCCACGATGATGTCGGGCTCAGGGCCAACTGTGTTTGCTCTCTGTGAATCCGAGTTCCAAGCCCAAGACCTCAAGCGCACCGTGGCTGCCCAAATGCATGACCCCGAACTCGGCTTTTGGATTACTCATCTCAGCAGCCAAGGGGTTCATCTGGCGCTGTAATACTGGCCACTTTTTATCAGGATTTCTCTATGGGCGAAAAATTTTGACGATGCCACACTGTAGGTATCGAAAGTAACCAACATTAAATCTGCCCCATGCCCAAGCGTCCTCTGCTCTACCTCCTCACTCCCGCTGCAATCATCCTTGCCACAGGAATGGCGACCCTTGAGGCTGCCAACGCGCTCAGTCATTCACCCCTACAGATTGCGCAGCAGCAAGGTGAACGTCCCCAGAGTCCAGGCGGTGGCGAGCGTCCCCAACGGTCCGAAAACGGCGAGCGTCCCCAACGGTCCGAAAATGGCGAGCGTCCCCAACGGTCCGAAAACGGTGAGCGTCCCCAACGGTCCGAAAACGGTGAACGCCCCCAACGGTCCGAAAATGGCGAGCGTCCCCAACGGTCCGAAAATGGCGAGCGTCCCCAACGGTCCGAAAACGGTGAACGCCCCCAACGGTCCGAAAACGGCGAGCGTCCCCAACGGTCCGAAAATGGCGAGCGTCCTCAACGGTCCGAAAACGGCGAACGCCCCCAACGCCCTGAAGGGGGTGGCGGTTCGAGATGATGGGCGAGCAATTGGCCCAAATAATTGAGCAAATGGGTGATTAGGATGATTGGGTGACGGAGAGCTGGAGGGGCGCAAATTTTGCGCCCCTCCGCCAATTGGCTGGGAATTCAAACGGTAAGGGTGCGATCGCCCACGCCAACAGGTACAGTTGAGACACCGAAATTAATAGATGCATTCCCCTCCCAATGAAACGCTTAATCGTTTGCTGTGATGGCACTTGGCAAAAACTGGAGAGCGCTTACCCGACTAACGTGGTTAAGATTGCTCAGGCAATCCGACCGCTGGATGACCAGGGTATTCCGCAGATTGTTTTTTATGATCAGGGTATTGGCACCGAAGATAAGTTTTATAAAATCTTTGGCGGTGCGTTTGGCTGGGGCATCGATCGCAACATCCAAGATGGCTACCAGTTTATAAGCTTAAATTATCAACCCGGCGATGAGGTCTATCTCTTTGGCTTTAGCCGGGGCGCGTACACCGTGCGCAGCCTGGCTGGCTTAATCTATACGTCTGGCTTGGTGTCCCGCACCCACATTCGCCAGACGCCAGAAGCCTATCGTCTTTATCGAGAATTGGGCGGTGAGCAGGAGGATAGCAGCGAGTTAGTGGCATTCCGCAAAAAATACAGCGATCGCATCCCCATTACCCTGTTGGGCTGTTGGGATACGGTCGGTTCTCTGGGGATTCCGGATCTTACACCATTGCTCTCTGTCGATAAACAAGTCAATGAGAAATACCGCTTCCATAACACTGCTCTGTGCTCCAATGTTCAACATGCTGCTCACGCGGTGGCCATTGATGAAACCCGCAAGGTCTTCAATGCCACACTGATGGAACCTTGCAACAGTGAGCAGGCGCTGCATCAAATCTGGTTTGCAGGTCCCCATGGTGCAGTGGGGGGTGGCAGTTCAGCCAATCGTGGTCTGTCGGATATTGCCTTGGTGTGGATGATGGAACAGGCCCAAAAACTGGGTTTAGCGATGGATGCGAGTAATATTCCCACCGGAATTAACTGTGATGCAACAATTCCCTTTGCCAAAGGCAGCAATCCCCTCTTTAAGTTTGATAAGCCCTTTATTCGCGATATTCCGGCACCGGCCTATTTTGATGCGAGTGTGAAGGCACGCTGGCAAACGTTAAATAACTATCGCCCAAAAAATCTACTGCCGTATCAAGCGGAACTTGAATCTTAGATTCAAGACGTTGACTTATCAGGATGCAAGGAGACGGGAATGAATCGTTCACTCTGGGTCGCTGGCGGTATTATGATGTTGCCGCTGCTGCTACTATCGACGCTGACGGTCGTTTTGGTGGGAGAGCGACTGTGGTTTTGGGGTCAGATTTTACGGCAACAAAAAAAGGTGAAACAGCATTTTTTGGCGCAATATCTTGAGCAACCCACGGAGGCGATCGCTCAACTCGATGCCTATACCCATCTCCCCCTGGCCCGAATTTTTCGGGCTGCCCTGACCCCAGTTCATGCCAATGCTGCTGAGTTTCGGCTGGCGCTCGAAACGGCGGCCCAGCGAGAACTGCCTTTACTCAAGCGGTTTAATACTGTTTTTACGACGGTGGTGGCAGTGAGTCCGTTGTTTGGTTTATTGGGAACCCTGCTCGGTCTGATGCGGGTGTTTGTTAACTTGGATCTGAGCAATCCGAATGGGCTGCAAAATAGTGGCATTACCCGGGGCATTGCCGAAGCCTTGATTTCCACCGCTGCCGGACTGGCGATCGCGATTTTTACCCTGTTCTTTGCCAATTTGTTTATGGGTTTATACCGACGGCAGCGATCGTTTTTGCAGGTTGCCGGGGGTCAACTTGAACTGCTCTATCGCCAGCAGCGATCGGGGAAGAGGGGGTGATTTTGAATCTACTCGGGACAAACGGCTCTGTCGTCATTGGGCGAACAGGTTTTTGCCGTGTCTTCGTACAGTTGATTGAGCGGTTCAAGCCCATCCCTAAAGTAGTGTTTCAGATCTCCCCGCTGGCGATGGATGCGACCGAGTTGACGATAGGCCGCAACCCGTTGGTCGAAGACCCGATCGCAGGCTTTGCTCTTAACCACAACAGGGCATTGCTGAGCGAGTTGGGTAAGCTCCGTTTCAAGCACGGTAATTGCTTGGCGAGCCGCCGCTAAATCGACAAGGGTATGCAGGGCGATCGCCACCATCAGAAAGAGATAGGAGAAAGTATTCGCCCATAGGAAGGATCGCCAGCGCCGATTTTTCTTGCTGCCTTTGATCAACCAAGACCCCAGCCAACCTTCTAGCCCCACAGAAAGTCCCCCCATCAACACCCCGCCCAACAACCGAACCCCAACCCAGTAAACCAGTCGTGTATTGTCAGCAGCGGGAGCAGCGATCACGTCGAACAAGCCCAACGGGGCGATCGCAAATAGCAGCAAAACACCGATTAGGGTTGACGAAATATTGGTGGCGATCGCAATTTTGGCAGCGGTTAAAAGTCGGATTTTCAGGATTTTTCGATGCACCCAGAGCTCAATCAAACCAATCGGAATCAGCAGAATAACTTGCCAGTAGAGGTTGGTTGTAAAGAGGGGCACACCCGCATTGGCCAGGGGCAAGCCCATGAATCCGCTGGGTAGAAGGGTCTCGGAAGGGAAGAAGGGGGCCAATCCCATCAATCCACCCACCCGGTTTGCCAGTCTTGGATCGCCGTCTCAGTCCAGAGCCAATTTTGCGCTAGAGCATCTTGGGTAAAGTCTTCTGGGGCAGTTTGGAGGGCGCGATCGCGCAGCCGCTGGGCTTCTAGGAATAGGTCGTTGCGCTCGGGGCTCGGCGACTGGGCCAGACGTTTGAGCGCGATCGCCAACCCGGCATCGATCGTTGCTTGCTCCTGGGGATTGGATGCGTCTTGCTGCTCCACCTGAGCCAGCGCCGTCCGCCAGGTTTCAATCGCTTGATTGAGCAGGCCCTCTTCATAATAGGCAAAACCCAGCGCAATTGGATGCGCCACCACTGTGTCATCCCCCTCAAGGGCGATCGCCCAGAATCGTCGGGCATCATCGGGTTGAAAGGCGTCTCCCGTCTGCCAACCCTGCCAGGCTAAGCGCCCTCGGAGATAACTAATTGCTGGATCATCAAGATCCTCCGCTGGAATATTGCCCAAGACGGCTTGGGCAGAAGAAACGGCATTGTTATCCAGCAGTTGTGTCACTGCTGCCAACCCGGTGGGGTAGTCCCCTGTGCTAATGGCGGCGATCGCCTCCCCCGTGAGCTGAGACGTTGCGCCACTGGCCGGGTTCGCTCCTCCGACATTGAGGGAAACTTGGGGGGGAGCCGTGGGGCGACTCTGCCAAAACTGCCAGCTCAAGGCCGAGCCCGCTAGGGCGATCGCAGCGATGCTGCTGGCTAAAATCAGGCGCGATCGCAGCTTCGCCCGCCTGGATGGAGCGTTGACCGTAACCGTGGCGGGGCGGAGGGTTGGGGTTGGCGAGGGGTGTTGTGTCCCCGGTTTAGCCTGGAAATCTGCTAGCAGTTCCTCCACCAATGCAGCGGTTTCCGAGTCTGGGTTCGCCGCTAACGGGTTAGCGGTTGGCTGGGCGGTTGCTTCATCGGCATTGGCTTTTGCCTCTTGCACCAGTTCTTCCTGAAGCCATTGGGGAATCGCTGCGGTGGATGCGTCCGTTGCCGCCTCGGGAATCAAGACCCCCTGACTCTGGGGTTGGAGATAGAGCACCGGCAGCGCCCAATAAAGATGGCTGGAACCATAGCTGGAGAGCAGCCCCTGCCGGGCCCGGCTCAAGGCCAGATCCAAGGGATGACCCTGCAAGACATTGCGATAGAGCAGACGGGTGAAGGCGAGAGACACCTCATCGGGAACCTGCTCCGCCATCGCCAGGACAGCGGGAACCCCCCGCTGCACCAGGGCATGGCTGAGGCTCTGGGCATCGGCGGTGCCAAAGGTGGTATCACTGCTACGACAGGAGTTAAAGACCGCGAGTTGCACGCCGTTGTTGACCAACAGTCCCGCAAGGTCATCCCCCATCAGGGATTCCGTCCCGCCCGTGGTTGGGTTGACCAGATGAATCGTGCCGCCCGTCTCGCCCAGGTCGCTATGGCCCGCATAGTGAAAGACATGGTACTGGCCTTGTTCGAGAACCTGCGCCAGATCCTGACGGCTGGGTTGCTCTAGCAAGGTCAGTTGGGCTGGCGTGGGTCCCCGTTCCAGTTCTGCTTTGAGGTGGCGAATCTCCTGGGGCAGATCCAGACTGCCGAGGTCATCGGGCTGAGTGACCACCATCAGGATCTTGAGAGGCAAGGTGGGTGAGAGCGCTGGAACGGTGCGGGGGGTCGCGGCTTGATAGCGAGAGAACAGGATTTCGGTGCCCGTGGTCAGGGGCTGGAACTGCTCCGTTTCCAGGTTCAGGGGGGCATGGAGCACTTCCCAGGGCAGACGGCTGAGGCGATCGCCGCGTAGGCCCAACCGCAGCCGCAGGGTGGCCGCCTGGTGGTGGGCAATGCTCTGGGCCGCCACCCAAGAGTCCCGCAGGGCATCCGTAAACAGAGCATTATAGAGTTCTTGCCCCAGTTGGCGCAGATCCAATGTCAGGGTATCTAGGGTGGCTGCCCCGCCCCGTGTCGGCTGAGTTTGCAACAGGCTCACCAGGGGATCGTCCATGGCCTGCTGGGCATGAGCCAACCAGTCCGCCACGGGCCAAGCTACCTGGACTTCGGCTAACGGCACACCTGGTTCCACCTGCTCGGTGCGGATCAAATAGCGATCGCTCCCCAAGGGCGTCACTGAAAGCTGGAAATTTTGAATTTGCATAACGCTCTGATGCCCCGACAGTCCTAAAATCAACTTGTCGCGTCAACTCCCAAGCAAGTTCCTCCTGCTTAGAATTTAACGAATTTACGCTCTCTCTTGCTTCTCACCCCATCGACCCATTTCCGGGTTTTCTAGCGTTCAGCGTTGTCCAAAACTCGCGGTAGAATTTGGGCGGAATGCCATATTTGCTTATGTCCAACTCCAACCTGTATAGCAAGTGGTTCCCAGCGGTTCGCCAAGAGTGGGATCTGCCCCAACTCTACGAAGATTTGGGGGATATTCGCCATCAGTCCCTGACGCCCCAAGAAAAGATGTGGTTGCGGGGTCTGCTCCATTGCGGCAGTCGCAATGCCCTAGCCAAAGAAATCAAGCAAGATCGAGAGCGCTTCCGGGAGCAGTTGCATAGCCAGCTCTATCCAGCGTTGGCGGAGCTGACCGGCGTTCCCAAGATCACCAGCTCCAAAATCGTCAAACTCCTCGAAGAACAGGGTTATCGCTCCAGCACAGCAGCGAACAGGAAATCATCACCGACCATCACCCAATTTGCCCGTGAGGCCAAGTCCTCCTTCCCCGTCAAAATGCTGCTGAGTATGGCAACCGTCATCTTGACGATTATTACGGGGGTGATCATTGAAACCAGCACTGGCTTGGTCACGAGTTTGATTACGGGCGAGGAAGAGCTGACGGGGGAGGAGGCGGCCAATCAACTCAAGGCTCCGGAAAAGCTCCAGGCAGTTGATCCTCCGTCTGGCGTCTTTAGCTATGGCGGCAGCACCACCTGGGCTCCGATTCGCGAGCAAACCGAACCCGTACTGGCCCGGATTCACCCCGGCTTCCAACTGCGCTACCTCAATCCGGCCAGTGGTGCCCCCGGCTCCGGCTCGGGCATCCAGATGCTGCTGGCGAATCAGCTCGCCTTTGCCCAATCTTCTCGGCCGGTGCAGCCCGCCGAATATCAGGCGGCCCGTCAGCGGGGTTTTATCTTACAAGAGATTCCCATTGCCATTGATGGGATTGCGATCGCCGTTCATCCGGCGTTGCCGATCGCCGGCCTGACGATTGAGCAGTTGCGGGGCATCTACAATGGTACCCTCACCAATTGGCAGGAATTGGGCGGGCCCAATCTGCCCGTTCAAGCCTATTCACGGGATCTATCTCAGGGAGGGACAGTCAAGTTTTTCACCGATAATGTGCTCGCTGGCGCACCGCTGGCCCAAACCGTGCAGATCCTGCCCACCACCACCCAGGCGGTGCAAGCCCTTGCCCAAACACCGGGGAGTATCTACTTTGCCTCAGCCCCTGAAATTCTTGCCCAATGCTCTGTGAAGCCGATCGCCATTGGTCGCACGGCGGCGGAGTTGGTTTCGCCCACGCAATTGCCCTATCGTTCACCCCAAGACTGCCTGAGTCGTCCCAATCAAATTAACCTTACAAAATTTCGAGATGGCGACTATCCGCTGACCCGGCGTCTATTTGTGATTGTCAAGGAAGATGACCAGACCGATGATCAAGCAGCGGGTGAAGCCTACGCGACCTTGTTGCTGACCCAAGAGGGTCAGAGCCTCCTTGAACAGTTGGGATTTGTCCCCATTCGTCATGGGCCCTAAAATAGTTCGATTGTAGTGAATTCAAGCGCACTGCTGCACCCTTTAAAACAATGCCACCATTCCCTTGACGCAGGAACTGGGCAGGCTAAAGTTAAGGCAGTGCATTTGAGAGGCTTGAGAGATCACCGCCATGAAAATTCTAGTGACGGGAGGGGCGGGTTTTTTGGGGTCACACCTCATCGATCGCCTGATGGCCCAAGGCCATGAAGTCCTCTGTTTGGACAATTACTATACCGGTCGCAAGCAAAACCTGGTGCAATGGTTCGACAACCCCAACTTTGAGCTGATTCGTCATGACATTACCGAATCCATTCGTCTAGAAGTAGACCAAATTTACCATCTTGCCTGCCCCGCTTCCCCCATTCACTACCAGTCCAACCCGATTAAAACAGTGAAAACCAATGTCTTGGGCACGATGAATATGTTGGGTCTGGCCAAACGGGTCAAGGCCCGCTTTTTTTTGGCCTCCACCTCTGAGGTCTATGGAGACCCCACAGTCCATCCCCAGACCGAAGACTATTGGGGCAATGTGAACTGCATCGGCATTCGCTCTTGCTATGACGAAGGCAAGCGTATTGCCGAGACCCTAACCTACGACTACCATCGTCAGCATGGCGTCGATGTACGAGTCGTGCGGATTTTTAATACCTACGGGCCGCGAATGCTCCCGAACGATGGTCGAGTGGTGAGTAACTTTATTGTGCAAGCTCTAGAAGGTAAACCTTTGACCGTCTACGGCGATGGCTCGCAGACACGCAGCTTTTGCTACGTCTCTGACTTGGTTGAAGGCTTTTTAAGATTGATGGCTAGTGACCATAGCGAGCCAGTCAACATTGGCAATCCGGGGGAATATACCATTCTGGAGTTGGCCCAAACCATCCAGCGCCTGATCAATCCGGATGCCCAGCTGACCTTTGAACCCCTGCCCAAGGATGATCCCAAACAGCGTCAGCCCGAAATCACCCGGGCACGAACCTGGCTGGGCTGGGAACCCACGGTTCCCCTCCAGGACGGTCTGGAAAAGACGATCGCCTATTTTCGCAATCCTCTTCCCTAGCGCCAACGCGTCTCTTCCCCAGCAACGATTTTGTTCACCTCTCTTTTTTGGAATCTCAACCCGTAGAACTATGCAAGTTTGTGTTATTGGAACCGGTTATGTCGGTTTAGTCACAGGTGTCTGCCTCTCCCACATGGGTCATCACGTGATCTGTGTTGACAATAATGAGGACAAGGTCAAACTGATGCAGTCTGGTCAGTCCCCCATTTATGAGCCCGGTCTCTCCGAATTGATGCAAAGCTCGATGGCGTCTAAGCATCTAGAATTTACCAGCGACCTGGGTGCTGGGGTGGCCCATGGCGATATTCTTTTTATTGCCGTTGGTACACCTGCTTTACCTACGGGTGAGAGTGATACCCGCTATGTGGAAGCGGTGGCTCGGGGCATTGGTCAAAACCTCTCCGGCGGCTATAAGGTCATTGTTAACAAGTCTACTGTGCCGATTGGCTCCGGGGACTGGGTGCGGATGATTGTCTTGGAGGGTTTTGCTGAGCGTGAGAAGGCTGCTGAGGGCGCAACTGAAATCCAGGCGGAATTTGATGTGGTCAGCAACCCAGAATTTTTGCGGGAAGGCTCAGCGGTTTACGATACCTTCAATCCCGATCGCATTGTCCTGGGGAGTAACGGCGAGAAGGCGATCGCCATGATGAAAGACCTCTACCAGCCGCTGGTGGAGCGCACCCATAGTGAACACCCCGAGCTGCCTCCCGTGCCCGTGGTGGTGACCGACCTCAACTCCGCTGAGATGATTAAATATGCCGCTAACTCGTTTTTGGCGACCAAGATTAGCTTTATCAACGAGATTGCCAATATCTGCGATCGCGTCGGAGCTGATGTTACCCAGGTGGCTAAGGGCATTGGTCTGGACTCCCGGATTGGCACCAAATTCTTGCAAGCGGGTCTGGGTTGGGGGGGCTCCTGCTTCCCTAAAGATGTCTCGGCACTGATCCATACCGCTGATGACTATGGCTATGACTCCGAGCTGCTCAAAGCTGCTGTCAGCGTCAACCAGCGCCAACGCCTGGTCACCCTAGAAAAACTTCAGCAGGAACTCAAGATCCTCAAGGGGAAGGTGATCGGTCTGCTGGGCCTGACCTTCAAACCCGATACTGATGATATGCGTGATGCTCCCGCCTTAGATCTTATTGAGCAACTCAACCGCCTGGGGGCTAAGGTGAAAGCCTACGACCCGATCGTCTCCCAAACCGGGATGCGCCATGGTCTCTCGGGGGTGCAGGTGGAAACGGATATCGAGCGTCTGGCGGATGGTTGCGATGCTCTGGTGTTGGTGACGGACTGGCAGCAGTTTAACGGCCTCGACTACACGGCGATCGCCAAGTCTATGCACCAAACTGTGATCATTGATGGTCGCAACTTCTTGGATCGGGATGCAGCGATCGCGGCTGGGTTCCGCTATATCGGGGTGGGGCATTAGGTTAATCCCCCCTTCCCTCCTTAGAAAAGGGGGGTGACGCCGCAAGCGGCTGGGATAGATTCTGCATAAACTACAAAATTCCAGAGCCCCCTTAGTAAGGGGGCCGGCGTAGCCGGGGGGATCACGCCAGCCCTATCTCCCAATGCAGGTGTCCAATACGACCCATGAACTTCTTCGAGCATCAGGATCGCGCCCACCAAAATACCCTCTACT
This sequence comes from Cyanobacteria bacterium P01_G01_bin.54, assembly GCA_039180005.1. Lineage (GTDB taxonomy): Bacteria > Cyanobacteriota > Cyanobacteriia > Cyanobacteriales > Spirulinaceae > SIO3F2. The sequence continues at coordinate 42,038 of JBCDEB010000016.1, forward strand.
TGCTGCTGCTCTTTGGCGTGGCGCTACTGGGGATGGTGGTGGCAATCTATTTGGTTGTGGTGCTGGTGGCGTTTAACGCGATTATTTTTCAACCGGGGCTTTTGGTGTTGGTCTTTTTCGGCGTGATCGGCTTGGTGGGGGCGGGGAGTTTATTTAAGTTTCTCGCCTTGCGAGCCGGGGGACAGGTGGTGGCCCATGACCTCGGCGGGCGGCTGGTTGCTCAGGAGACCACCGACTCCCAGGAAGCGCAGCTTCTCAATGTGGTCGAAGAGATGGCGATCGCCGCCGGTGTGGCTGTGCCGATGGTCTATCTGCTCGACCAGGAGGCGGGGATCAATGCCTTTGCCGCCGGCTTTACCCCCCACGATGCGGTCATTGGTGTGACGCGGGGCTGCCTAGAGCAGCTCAACCGAGATGAGCTTCAGGGGGTGATCGCCCATGAGTTTAGCCATATTCTCAATGGCGATATGCGCCTCAACCTGCGCCTGATCGCCGTGCTTCAGGGCATTTTGGTGGTGCATATTGTGGGGCGAGTGATCGTCCGGGGCAGCTATTACGGTCGGCAAGACTGGCGGATGAGGCGATCGCGCTCTAACCGAGACGGGGGCGGTGGACAACTGGTACTCGTGGGCCTCGCCCTCTTGGTGATTGGCTTTCTGGGCCTCATCTGTGGGCGCTTGATTAAAAGCGCTATTTCGCGTCAGCGAGAGTTTCTCGCCGATGCTTCAGCGGTGCAGTTTACCCGCAACCCGGCGGGCCTCTCGGGGGCGCTGCGTCGGATCGGCGGCTTTCAAAGCGGGGGTGCTGCTATTGGCTCAGCGATCGCCGCCCCTGCCGCAGAAGAGGCCAGTCACCTGTTTTTTGGTGAGGCCATGGACGGTGGTGTCGCCTTCTTGAGCAACTTCAATTGGTTCGGCACCCATCCGCCCCTCAAGGAACGGATTCAACGCTTGGAGCGGGGGGTGGGCACCGGAATTCCCCTGGCAGAATCTGGACGGGAGCGCTCCCCTGCTACGGCAACCCCCGCTGGGGTCATGGGTCTAGTTGGTGATGGCGCAGGCAGCGCCCCAGCCCAGACGTCAGGCAAGACTCCCCAAAAGCCCCAAACAAGGTCCCAAACCTTTGTTACGGCGATCGGCACGGTCAATGCCCAGAACCTCAAAGCTGTGCAGCAGTTTTTGGCAGGTTTACCGGAACCCGTGCGGGCCGCGACTCGCGAAGCCCAAGGGGCGATCGCCCTGATCTTTGCTCTGCTACTAGATGAGGATGCGGCCGTTGGCGATCGCCAGCTCACCCTGCTGCGCCAAACCTGCAAACCTGCCGTGGTGGCGCGGGTGCAGCAGCTTCAGCCCCTGCTCCAGCAGCTCCCCGCAACCAGCCGTCTGCCCCTGGTGGATCTCACGGTTCCGGCGCTGCGATCGCTCCAACGTCCCCCGCTACAGAAATTCCTCAAACAAGTCCAAGCCTTAGTTGCTGCCGACGGTCGCGTCACCCTCTCGGAATATACCCTCCAGGCCGTGCTCCACCGCCGCCTACGTCCCGTATTGCTCGACTCCCAAGAGCCCCAAGTCAAGTACCAGCAGACCCGACAGGTGCTCGGAGACTGCATCTTTGTCCTCTCTGCGCTTGCCCAGGTGGGCGGCGCATCGCCCGAAGCCCAGATTCATGCTTTTCGCTCGGGGCTGTTTCGGCTGCCGGGAGCTAGCAAGCTAAAGCTGCCCCAAACCCCGCCGCCCTGCAAGCTCTCCCAGGTGGGAAAGAGCTTGCGCAATTTGGAATTGGCCACCCCCAAGCTCAAGCAGGCGATCGTGGCGGCCTGTGCCCATACGGTGCTCGAAGACCAGCAGATCACACTGCGGGAAGCGGAGCTATTGCGGGCAGTGGTGATTGCCCTGGATTGTCCCATGCCCCCGTTTTTGGATGCGGCCACATTGGGGCGATCGGGATAACGGGTTTAGCTAAACCGATAATGCTTCTTCACATCTTCATGAATCTGCCAAACACAGCCCATCCCTGCCGGAAAGCACACTAAATCCCCCATACCAAAAGTTACGGGCTCTCCCCCCTCCGGCGTCACCGTGACCCGTCCGGCCAACAGATAGCAGGTTTCCGCTGCGTCGTAATACCAGTCAAAGGTTGAGACTTCCTTTGTCCAAATGGGCCATTGCCTAACGCCCAGGCGATCGAGTTCGGCATCGGTGGGGTTGGCGGTGACTTGAATGGTTTGGGTCGGAGTGGTCATGGTTCGATTCAGTTCGCAGTGATCAGTTCACAGTTCGCAGTTGCTGAGTCTGTTGAGGGGGAATGGCAAGGTAGAAGAAATGTTCTCCCAGAAGCGGAGTGGGTTGAACCCACCTCCCCCCTCCGGGGTACTCCTCCCAGGAGGAGATTTTAATCCAGAAATCCCCTCTCGGGAGGGGCGGTCTCGCGTCGCGACGACCGGGGTGGGTTTGGGGTATGGGCGACCCTATCGCATCTGTCTTGTGGGCGATCGCGCTATGGCACAGTGCTAAAAGCGATGCCCATTATTGTAAGCGCAGCGTGTCTCATTCGCTGCAACCCAAACCACCGCTACACTAGAGACAAGATCTCGCCCAGCATACAGATGGAACCGTCCAACACCCTCGACCTCCAAACCCTTAAAACCCTCATAAAAGAAGGTATTCGAGAAGCCATGCGCGAAGAATGGTTCAAATTCTTCGAGATGCTGCTCCCCTATGTGGATGATGCTGAGCAAGCTGATATTGAAGCCGCCTTTAACCCGGCTGATTACGCAGATGAAGAATTCGAGGATGTGACAGACGGGTACAACATTAACGTCCGAGGCGCTGCTTACAAATAGTTTCGATCGCCCCCCTGATCCCGATGGTTGATATCCGCGCCTTCTACCACAACACCAACCCCCGCAAAACCCTAGACTTGGCCCGGCCAGAAGATCAAGCCCTCTACATTGATTTTTCGGCGCTGCGTCAGCAAGACCCGATCGCCCCGCTCCAGGCCGGGATTAGTTTTTTTAGCCCGGACGAACCCACCTGCCAACTCTTTACCGGGCATATTGGCTGTGGCAAATCCACCGAACTTTCGCGGTTAAAAACCGGCCTCGAAGCGGAGAACTTCCATGTGGTTTCTTTTGCCGCCAGCGATGATCTGGAGATGGGAGATGTGGATGTGGGGGATATTTTGCTGGCGATCGCCCGGCAAATTAGCCTCAGCCTCGAAGCGGCAGGGGTGCAGGTGAAAGCCACCGGGTTTCATGCCTTTTTGCGCAGTATGAATCAATTTCTCAACCAAGAAGTGACGGGTCTCGCCGTGAATGTGCCCGGCTTTGGTGAGGTGGGCTTTAATGAGCAGGATCAAAGCCTTTCGCTGGCGATGGGGATTGGCAAAATTACCGCCCAAACTAAAAACAGCTTGGCGCTGCGCACCCGTCTGCGAGACTATTTAGAACCCCGCACCAAAGGCATCATTGATGCCATTAATACCGAGTTAATTGAACCGGCGATCGCCCAACTCAAAGCCCAAGGCAAAGCCGGCCTCGCCGTGATTGTCGATAACCTCGATCGCGTCGAAGATGCCCTCAAGCCCTTTGGCGTGCGTCAGCAAAACTATCTTTTTGTGGAACGGGGCGATCAACTACGGCAACTCAACTGCCATGTGGTCTATACCATTCCCCTCAATCTTTGCTTTTCCGGGGAAATTACTCGCCTCGCCCAGCGCTTTGGCAACCCCTATGTCTTGCAGGTGATTGCGGTGGAGAATCGGGATGGCACGGTTAACCAGGCGGGGATTGCTAAGCTCAAAGAACTGGTTTTAGTCCGGGCATTTCCGGAGTTGGCGGTGGCAGAGCGGGAGGGGGCGATCGGCCAACTTTTCGACTCAGAAGAAGCCCTGAACCAGCTCTGTCTGATGAGCGGGGGTCATGTCCGTGAGCTGTTGATGCTGATCCAAACTTGGGTGATGGGGGAGCGCACCACACCGCTTACTCGGGCAGGTCTCGATGCCGCCATTCGTGCCCAACGCAACCAATTACTCAAAAGCATCGACCCGGAAGATTGGCCCCAATTGCGTCAAGTCCACCGCAGCCAACAGCTCAGCGGCAAGGAGTGCTATCAGACCCTGCTGCGCAGTTTGTTGGTCTATGAATATTGCGATCAGGCGGGGTCTTGGTTTGTGGTCAATCCAATGTTGCGGGGGGTCAAGGAACTACAGGACAGGTGAGTTGATACTTCAGGACAAGATATTGATGTCAAAGCGATCTCAAAAAATCATTGCGTTAGTCTTCTTAGTTGTTATGGCTATCTTGGCGTGGATGGGCAATGGTTATGAAGTCTACTGGCGTATTTTCCAGTTTAAGATCCGCAACCATGCCTTTATGAAAGAAGGGAAATGTATCACGATCGGCAATTTCTATGGTGCGAGTCGAGCGGTGGATACAGAAAAACTTGATACTCGATTTCTAGAGAAAGACTATCCCCGTTTATTTCCTCCAAACCTTTCCTATCGTGATCTTCAGTTCATGGATTTAGATTCAGCTTTGAGCTTATATAAAATTAAAGAGGTCTTACGAGCACCAGGTGGATATTTAATTATTGAAATTCTTGAGTATAGAAATCCTCCTGGAGCAAGATTCAGATCAGGGAATATCCTCCATACAGCCGTATACAAAAAGGATTTATGGGGTCAATATTCAAAAATAGATGCTTGTGGTAAGTTCCTAGGTTAGTCTCAGCCAATTCATATACTAATCAAGGCTATATTGCTCTTATTTAAACTGTTTAGAAATATAACCAATTCGATCCACGATATCACCCACATTACTGATATGGCAGCGACTCTTGTGCGCCGAAAAAACTTGATTATGTAAGCGCAAAAATGACCAAACCTCACCATCGGTAATGATGCCATAAACTTGATCTTGCCCGAACTGCTGTAAAGTTGCATACATCTCGGCAACACATTGCCCTAAACCTGCCGATAAACTGCTTTTTTTGACCTCAACTACGGAAATGATCGGTGCCGCAAAATCCAGGTTATTCAGACTCAAGGCACAGTCATATTTCCCATTGAGTGGGTGAGGTAAACCAGGGGTTGCTTCTGGCTTGATATCGACAGCGGGTTCAAAGAAGATCCCTAAATCATAGATATCACTCGCCTCCCACAAAATATGAGAAACCAAGAGGTTACTTCGGGTTGCCTCATTATCGGCTGTAGAGAAGTTAATTCGGGACTCCATTTTTTCCACTGTAACCTGTAAGCGATCGTACGTATGGTCACTGGGCTGATAGGTTGGAAATAAGTCTTGGTCAATCGAGACCTGAATCTTAAACAGCGCTTTGAGCTGAGTGATTGAATATTGCCGATAGTCGCCAAAAGACATGATTATTCAAATTGTGTCTAATACAGTTACTTCTTGAATATTTCGACCCTGGCAGGCGAGACGCACTTCGACTCCGCTCAGCGACCGCCTGCGCTACAGTTTTGCGATTCGTATCTAGGATTAGAAATCAGGACAAAAGAGGCGATCGCCCAGTTTGGGTTATAGCATTCCCACTTGTTATTCTCCTTCATCCTCAAACTGCACCTTCTCGTATAAATCCGCCATTGCAATCTGCACCTTCAACGTACTGATTTCAATCACCGCCTCTACATCACTATGTTCAATAAACCACCATTTGCGAGGCTCAGTTTTGACATATTGCTCCACACGATAAGCCGATTGATCAATTAAGAGATATTCTTGAAGACTCTCAATGGTGCGATAGGCGGAGAACTTTTTGCCCCGGTCATAGCCTTGGGTTGAAGGTGACAATACCTCAGCCACTAACAGCGGATTCACCACCGTATCTTTACGATTCGGCACCAGCTCAATCGGTTCAGCCAGCACCATCACATCGGGATAGGTGTAGATATCCGCCAGCGGAATCGAAAGACGTTGATCGGTCATGAACACTGTGTAGGGTTGTCGCTTGAGTGCGAGCCGCAACTCGCTCGCTAGGCTTAATGCAATGCAATTATGGTTGGGTGTGCCGCCTGTCATCGGTACAATCTCCCCCTCAATGTATTCATGGCGTTCCGGTGACTCCACCTCAAACGCTAAATATTCGGCTGGACTATAGAATGTTTGGGATAAGGCTTGAATCATGACTGTCCCCAGTTCGTGAAGATCAACAGTGAGGCTCGTGTGTCCATATGAGTTCAAATATACGAAAAACAAGCTGGTGAAGCAATAGAAAGGGTCCGATCGCCCGATGACAGATCTCCTTGCCCACAACCAAGAAACCTTGAGCCAACTGCTTTGGGCAGTCGAGATGACCCAGCCCCAGAGCTTCACATTGCTGTTTGCCGAATGTGATTCTCTGGCCTGGCGATCGCGCTGGGTGGAACAGTTCAAGGCGCGATCGCCCCTCACCGTTTCTGAGCTGACCTTGCCCCCGAGCGTCCGGGTTCCCTACCACCAGATTCGTGGCGAATTAGGCGAGAGCATGGGTGAGACGGTGCCTGAAGTGCTGTTTATCTATGGGTTGGAAGCCGTCAACGAACCCACGATTGTGCTCCAAGCGCTCAATAATGCTCGCGATCTCTTCGCGCGGGATCTGCCCTTTCCGGTGGTGTTTTGGCTCACGAGCGATCTGACGGTGCTGCAAAGCCGAATCGCGAAGGATTGGGACAGTTGGGGCCGGACGTTGACCTTTGCGGTGGATGTGGCCGAGCAGCGAGACTGGCTCTTGGAGGTGTGCGATCGCGCCTACGCCCTCGGTTTGGAAACTGGAGCCGCACCCTATAAATCGAAGATTCGGGCGATCGCCGGGGATGCGGGCAACTTTGGTCGGGCTTGGGCGGCGGTGCAGGCGGCAAATCTAGAGATTGACCCGGCGGCGCAGGCGCGAATCCTGTTGGTGCAGGGCTTGCTCAGTGATGATCATCAACATAAATATGAGCTCTATCAGCAGAGTTTAGACCTGTGGGAGCAATGTGATCCCACACCGACAGTGCAAACCCACCGGGCGCTGACGCTGTTTTATGCAGGAAAATGGTGGCTGGGGGCGGCGAAGTTTAACCGTTTAGAAAGAGAGCAAGCCTATACCGAGGCGCGGCAACTCTGGGAGGCGGCGCTTGAATTGTGGACGGGGGTCGATCGCCTCGATCTGGTGGCGCGGTTTATCAACCCTTTGGGCGAGTTGTATCAATGGTTGGGGGCGTGGGATGAGCTGGCCGCGCTGACGGCGCGATCGCAGCAATTGCACCACTCCTATCCCGAACCCGCTTGGCAGGCCCATGATTTAGGAATTTTGGCCGCGTCGGGGGCGCTGCAACGGCAAGATTGGGCGCGGGCGGTGGAGTTGACGACGGAAGCGTTAACCCGACTTGAAGATGTGAGTCTGCAAACTCCGGCCTACCAATGGACGCAGAAGTTCCATCGGGGTTGGTATTGGCTCAATCGGGCGATCGCCCTTTGGGCCCAGGGGGAACGAGACGGGGCGATCGCGGATCTCGAAGCGGCACGGGAACAAACCAAGGCAAAGTCCGACCCTTATCTCTATTTCCGCATCCTGGAAACCCTGCGTAGTGATTACTTTTCCCAACAGCAATATCTCGACGCTTTTGAAGTCAAACAGCATCAACAAACGGTCGAGTTTCAGTTTAATTTTCGGGCGTTTGTGGGAGCGGGACGGTTGCAAAGTCAGCGGCATGAGCGTACGGATGCCGAACTTCAGCGGTTGGTTTCTGAAGAGATCAATGCCTCGGGGCGGGAGCAGGATATTCAAGCCTTGGTCAAGCGGGTTAAGGAACCACGTCATCGGCTGACGATCATCTATGGGGCGTCAGGGGTGGGCAAGAGTTCTCTGATTCGAGCGGCGTTGTTGCCGACGTTGCGCCAGGACGATCGCCGCACAATTATTCCGGTGTTGCAGTCGGTTTATACAGATTGGCAGACATCGTTGGCGAGCTCGATGGCGAGTGCGTTTAGCTATTTGGGGTTTAATTCGCAGCATTTGTTTAATGCCCAATCGGCGTTGTCGCAGGAGCCCAGCCTGGAGTCTGTAATCGAGCAGTTGCGGCTCCATGGGGCGAGTAATATTTTGACGGTGTTGATTTTTGATCAGTTTGAGGAGTTTTTGTTGGCTCATAGGGAGGTGGGCGATCGTCTCCCCTTCTATGCCTTTTTGAAGGTAATTTTAAATCTCCCGTCGGTGAAGGTAATTCTGGCGATGCGATCGGATTATTTGCATTATTTATTGGAGTGCAATGATCGGGAGTTGGTGGGGTTGGATGTGGTCAACCATGACATCCTCAGCACGGATATTCTCTATTACCTGGGTAAGTTTTCACCCCAGCAGGCACGGGATGTGATTGAGCGGTTGACGGGTCAGGCGCGATCGGGGTTTGCACCGGAGTTGGTGGATGCGTTGATCACAGATTTACAGGGGACGGGGGGCAAGATTCGGCCGATTGAGTTGCAGGTTGTCGGGGCACAGTTGCAGACGGAGCGGGTGGCGACGCTGGGTGAGTATCGGGCGAAGTGGGACAAGGAAAAGCTAGTTGAGAAGTATCTGACAGACATTGTGGCGGACTGTGGCCCGGAGAATGAAGGGTTGGCGTGGAATATTTTGGACTTGTTGATTGACCCCAAGCGAGAGGTGCGGCCGATTCGGACGCGATCGGAGTTGGAACAGTTGGGAGCGGATGAGGGACAGTTAGATCTAGTCCTCACAATTTTGCATGGGTCACAGCTGATTTTTCGGTATCGGTTGGATGTGGCGGATGAGGAGCGGTTTCAGTTGGTGCATGATTATTTGGTGGAGCCGATTCGAGAGCGCAAGGAGAATAAGATTCGACAAGAGTTGGCTGAGGCGAGGGAATATCGTCAGATTACAGAAGCGAGAAAGCTGTTGTTTACAGCGCAAGAATTTGTTATCAATGCAACGACCAGATCCCGTAAGCAGCCGCTAGAAAAACTGCCATTTGGCACATCAAATCTCTGGCTGAATACATTAGGGATTGTCATTATCACTATATCTTTGCGTTGGCTAGGATTATTTCAAGCATTTGAGTTATCTACGTTTGACTTCCTGGTCAGGTTACGTCCTCCAGAAGAGAAAGACGAGCGAATTCTTATTGTTGAGATAACAGAAGAAGATATTCAAGAGAGTGGTACTTGGCCAATTTCAGACTCTCAATTAAATCTCTTGTTAAGGAAAATTGATTCTTATCGTCCTCGTTTGATTGGCCTATGTATTTATAGGGACTTGCCTGTTGAGCCTGGACATGAGGAATTAATTGAATTATTCCAAGAAGTCCCAAACTTAATTGGAATAGAATCATTTCAAACCGAGTCTTCACAAACTGTTCTACCTCCCCCTATGATTCCACCTAAGCGAATAGGTTTTAATAATATTGCGCAAGATAATGATACCTGGATAAGGCGTGCTCTACTATATGTTCACGTTGACAGCAAACCAAAGTTCAGCATGGCAATGCGTTTCATTTTTCTTTATCTGGAAAAAGAAGGAATTGAAGTCCAGTGGTCGAACAGAAACCCTGAATGGATCCAAATTAATCGACAAATATTTCCACATTTTACACCGAACTATGGTCCCTACATCCGGGAAGATAATGGGGGCTATCAAATCATGCTAAATTTCCGTGATCCGAGAAGGTTTGATCGAATTACCATGAAAGATCTATTGGATGGCAAAATATCAAAAGACTTAATTCGCGATCGAATCGTCATAACTGGCTATAGTGCAGCAAGTGTAACAGAGCAACGTTTTGTTCCCTACAGTAGTCGATTTATTGGAACACCTCAAAGCATCAATGAGGTTACAGTTCATGCAAGTATAGTTAGTGTGCTCTTGAGTGCAGCATTGGATGATCGACCACCCACGATCCGCTCTTTACCAGAATGGGGAGAATGGTTAGTCATTTCTATTTTCGTAAGTGCTATTTCTTTACTCAGTTGGCGAGCCATTCGTTTGCGCTCTCACCTTCCACAACTATATGTTGTCAGTCTGCTTTTGATCTGGGTTCCTATTTGTTATCTCGCTTGTCTCATCGCGTGGTTTATCCCATTAGTTCCAGTTGTCTTCGCAGGGGTACTTACCGCACTCTATCTACCCAACGCCACACGTGCAAAAGTTACCTATCTCGAACTCCTTACCACCCTCGATCTCCTCAAAACCTCCATCGGCCCTGACCGAGAAATGATGCGCCTTGCCCTTGAATATTGTGCCATCCAGCACCCGAACCACACCCAAGAAATCCAGAAATTCCTTGCAGAATATGATGAGCAAGATAAAGGTGATAGTTCAGATTAAAAAACTTTCGAGAAAAACAGCACGATCGACGGTCAACCCCTCTGCTCCAATGCAATTCTCAGTAAGGAGTAAGCAGTCATCAGAGATTTCGCCCTTACCACCATACTTTACAGATTATCCTCACTCAACTGAGCAACCTTTAAGAAATGCTTCAGCAGCCCAGGTTTTAAAGATTTATTACCATGGATTGGGACGGAGATCCGTGCAGAATTACCAGGCTTTCCATAAATATGGTGACTCCCATTCACACGCAAGAGCTGCCAACCATGATGTTCTAGCACCTTAACAAATTTCTTCCCAGAAATAGACTTCATACCACAATATCAAAAACCTGCGAAGCATCATCTAGCCCCAGACTTTCTTCGTCAACCAGCAAACATCCCTCCACCGCTTCATAAAGATTCTGCAATAGCTCCTCAAACGTATCTCCTTGAGTCGCACATCCAGGAATTGCTGGGACTTCTGCCCAATAACCGTCTTCTTCTTGGTGAACGATAACTTGTAGCTTCATTGATGATTCCTCTTGACCAACTCTCCGCTCAGTTCCATAACTCACTTCAACCCAACCTGAACTTTAACCGCTTCCCAAGGTACAGTTCCCTCAGTTGTAACCGTCGCCAAAGCAGCACGGACATCGGCTAGATCTTCCACATCTTCTTCCTCTTCGATTTTTAAACGCCGAGTAAACTCAAGAACCTCTTCAATAAGGGTTTCAGGTGCATCTTCCAACTCTAAAATCAATTGTTCTTTTAATGTCATGACTTTTGTATCTCTCTCCAAAAAAAATAAATTAAATAGTGCTTGTATTATCTATCCATTGGCAAGTGCTGACCCAAACGGTAACGTATCAAACCCACTTTCTTCTAAACCTAGAATGGCATCTTCAACCTGTGCATTTGTTACCTGCTCTTCCGCAATGAGAAAATGCTGTAATAACTGGTGAGCTGCCGCGTATTGTTCAGCAGAATAGTCCAACCAACGATTTTGACAAGCCAGCGCATCATACAGCGCCATAAAAACTTCTGCTTGTGGGAGGGGAAACACTTGCTTGTAGAGGTTTCGTAGGTTCATTAACAACGATTTTGCATAAACGGCTGCTAGGGGCTGACCACAGTGCGGCTGAATGCGTTGCAAGTCTTGCAAAAGTTGTTGGAGTAGTTGAGTTGGGGAGGGTGAAAGCATAACGCTCAAGTACAGCACTTGTTCTATATTGTAGTTCCTAAACCAGCAAACATCCCTCCACCGCTTCATAAAGATTCTGCAATAGCTCCTCAAACGTATCTCCTTGAGTCGCACATCCAGGAATTGCTGGGACTTCTGCCCAATAACCGTCTTCTTCTTGATGAACGACAATTTGTGGCTTCATTTGTAACTCCTCTTATCCAACACTAAGCTGCACGAATCATACTCGGTTGTGGCAGAGGATCGCCGCAGGCTTCATATGCAATCACCAAAGACTCAAGCGCCTCAATACCCTGGCTCACCGCTTCCTGGTACGTGTCACCATGGGTACGCCACTGTTGCCCCGGAAAATCCGGAAAACCCACCAAAAAACAATGATCCTCATCCGACCACTGAATCACCATTTGATATTTCAGATTATTCATTACTGCCGTTTCTCCACTTCTCGAATTGCCCTTACAACATCTTTCTCTTAATAAGAATTTGCATCTGAACTATCTTTACCAGAAATTGTTATCTTCCCTGCATACAGCGGGTGTATCCAGTTTGTATGACTGCCCTTACCTGGAACTTCCTTAAACCCAAGCTTGCGCAACATCTGCTTCAATTCTCGGATTTTCTTGGGCATGTCCCAATTGATCCCTCAAATTTGGTTTCCGATCTACATTTTAGCTTCTGAATTCCACACTCGCGTCAAGTTTCTCCAAACCTTACCCAAGCCTGCGACTACCTCCGCGACTACCTTGAGAAAAACACCACCCTCAACAGTTAACCCCTCTGCCCCAGCGCAGTTATCAGTGAGTAGTAAATAGTTCTCACTGACCCACTGCCTGATGCAAAACCGCCTCTGTCTCTCGCTGAAGCACCTGCTCCTGCACCGATAACTCATCAATCCGCTCATTGCGAATCTTGAGCTTCTCCGGTAGCGGCACATTCTTCAGGAAATCCACCCGCACCACATTCGACTTCCCTTCTAGCAAGCCCAACGCCTGCTCCAAACCCTGCCGACTTCGGGCCACCAGCCGCTGATTCTGCAAGCGTTCAACAATCGCCCGCTTAATATCTACAACCCGATATTCATGCGCCCCATCCACCACAGAGAACTCAACCAACTTCACAAGCTGCCGAATGGTGTAACTCGACAAGCCCAGCGCTGCCAAGTGATAGCGTCTAATTTTTTCCTCATCAGTAAATGTCCGCATTCTCTACTTCTCCTGTTTTTCCGACGGATACTCTTCCAATATGGACGAAGCTCAAACCAGCCCATTGCTGGATCGTGAGCAAGCCCTGCAATTTTTGAAGGAAGATAATCCTTGAATGTAAGGTATCGGAATTTGTCAGGTTTGTACCCGCAAACTTTCACTCTTGCAACTCAGGCACATGTTCATCCTCATACCGCTCAATCAATACCCCCAAAACCTCCATTAACGAAGCCAACGGGTGTTGTTCATTCTCTCCCACCTCATCAATGAGCTGATCCAACCATGCCACCAACTGTTCATAGGTCGCCTCATCACGCGGCATCACCAATGTTTGAGCCAATGGTTGCCATAACTTTTGAGTCTGGGCAATATCTAGCATGGTCACTCCTTCCATTTCCCTCAATCATATTCTGTATGAGTCAACACCGCCCGGATATACACCTTCTGGCGATTGTAATGAATCGCGGCAATCAATCGCACCTTATTGCCCCCGATATTGAAAACTGTCAGCTTACCCACTTGATCGGCACTGGAGAACTCCCGCCGTAAATCTGGAAATGAAGAGAAAGAACCTCTTTTAATCACTCGATACCAACGTGCTAGCGCATTTTCTGTTTCTAGGTATTTAGCGGCAAACTCGTTGAGTCGCTTACGGGTAATCACATGCATACTCACGCCTCAAGCAGCGACAAATGTTAAACTTGCCAGGCTTGACGTGATTTCTCCATGCTCTAGCTTATCGGCAATGACTCTCAAGGCAAGAGCTTGAACTCTGGACACCGCTACCTGCTGAGAATCTCCATAGACCAATACCCCTGGCATTTTCAACACCTCAGCGATCCAGCGGCCATCATCTTCTCGTTCGGTTTCAATCGTCAAATGCTCTAAAACTTGCATATTCTCTATCCTCTTATCCAATACTAAGCCGCACGAATCATACTCGGTTGTGGCAGAGGATCGCCGCAGGCTTCATACGCGATCACTAAAGATTCAAGCGCTTCAATCCCTTGGTTCACTGCTTCCTGATATGTGTCACCATGGGTGCGCCACTGTTGCCCTGGAAAATCAGGAAAACCAACCAAAAAACAATGATCTTCGTCTGACCACTGAATCACCATTTGATATTTGAGATCACGCATCATTTTCGTGTCTCCACTTCTCGAATTGCTCTCAAAACATCTTTCTCTTGATAAGACTTGGCATCTGAACCATCCTTACCAGAAATTGTTATTTTCCCTGCATACAGCGGGTGTATCCAGTTTGTATGACTGCCCTTACCTGGAACTTCCTTAAATCCCAGTTTGCGCAACATCTGCTTTAATTCTCGGATTTTCTTGGGCATTGTCCCAATTGAACCCTCAGATTTGACCTCTGGTCTACATTTTAACCTCTGCGTTCTCCACTCGCGTCAAGCTTCTCCAAATCTCACCCAAGCCTACGATTGGCTCTATAACGCCCTCGCGACAGTCTCCCCAAAACACAACCCTCGACTGCGATTTTAGCGATTATCACTGAAAGTGATCCCCCACGATCGCCATCAATTCACAAAAACCCGCCCCCTCCTCAGACGTTGTTAGATAGCGTGGAAAATGGCGCATCTTCTGCTGATAAGTCTGGATATTCTGAACGCCCACCGAAACGGGAAAGACCTCAGGATTGAATAGGGATTCATCGTTGGGGCTATCGCCAATGGTGAGGACTTCGTGGGGTTGCACAGCGGGAAACTGTCGAGCCAAGACGGTTTTGAGCCCTTGGGCTTTGTCTTGAGCCTGGAGCTTGAGGTGGCCTTGCACGGTGCTATAGGTGAAACCCCAACCCGCATCGGCACAGGCTGCGGCACATTGCGCAATCTCATTCGCTGCGAGTAGGTGAATATCAAAGGTCCAGTCGGTGAGGCGAAAGGCGTTGTCTGGGCTGGGTTTGAGTTGGGGCCAGTGCTGTTGCAATTGCGCAAAGAATTGGGCGAGGGCTTGGCGGTGGGCGGTGATGTTGGCGATCGCCCCCAGCAATTCCCCCTGCGACTGCTCAGGACTGTAGAAAATACCGCCGTTCTCAGCGATCGCCCCTGCCACCGGCAAATATTGCGCCAAACCACTCACCCAACCCGCCGATCGCCCCGTTGTGATCACTACAGGGAGCGGACTCTGGGCCAATGCCGCCAAGACATCCGATGTAAACTTCTCACCCTGAGTCAAGGTGCCATCCATATCTGTGGCGATGAGTTTGAGGGTTGAGAGCGGGAGATCTCGTAGGGGAGAGGGGGTCATGGGTTGGGAGGGGGAAGGGGGAAGGTGAGGGGTATGCCCAAAATACAATATTGAAACCCTCCCGTTCACCGCTAGACCCAGCCAACGGGCAGGGTATGATCAGGGCGCTGGCGCAGGGCGGCAGCAATCGACAATGGTTCTAAAATCCACAGGATACCTGTCATGCAAGCATTGGAAACTTTGAACTCTGAACTTTGAACTCTGAACCCTAATGATTGCTTTACTGTTGGCTTGGTGCGGCCTGGGCATTGCGACTGCAATTATTGGTCTGGGCCTGCTTAATCTTCTGAACATTCAAGCGCTTCACCGTCTGGGCGATCGCCTCATTGTGAGCATTTGGCTGGGGATTTTACTCTTGGCTTGGCTGTTGTTTAGCCTCTCGTTGGGGTTGCCCCTCTCGCCAGGGGTTGGTTTGGGTGGGGTGGGGATGATGATGGGGGCCGCGTTGATGCATCGGAGCTGCCGTCAAGAGGTGCGTGCCATTGGCCAGCAGCTTTGGGCGGTTCCGCTGGGTTTTAAGTTGGTGATGGTGGCGTTAGGGGTGGCGATCGCCGCCCTGGCCAGCCAGCCGATTATCTGGCCCGATACGGGGCTCTATCATTACCCCGCCACGCGTTGGTTTGCTGAGTACGGTACGGTTCCGGGTTTAGCGCTGGTTCACCATCGCTTTGGCACCAATTCGGCTTGGTTTGCGCTGGCTGCTCCATTGGATGTGGGGGGGTTGGCCGAACGACAAAATACGTTGTTGGGGGGATTTCTATTTTGGATGGAAACCGTTCATCTGGCTTATACCATGCGTCGCTTGCTCAAGGGGGAACAAACCCGGCTCAATTGGTTTGTCTGCCTGGGGTTGTTGCTGTTAATGCCCACCATGATCTGGGGCTATTTACCCTTTGCTAATTCTCCCGATCTGCCGGTTTTATTTGTCTCCTTTTTAATCGCTTGGCTGATCCTACTCATTGCCCCTCAGCCGCCCCAGCGTCAGAGTCGAGAAGCTGCCATTCCCTTGTTGCTAGCGGCTCTCACAGCAGCGATTAAACTGAGTGCGCTGCCGTTAATTGCCTTGGTCTTTTTCTTTTACTGCTGGCATCATCGCTCATTTTCCTTACTCAAGCGGGTGGGCATCGGGATGGGAATTACAATGCTCAGTTTGCTGCCCTTACTCAGTTTTAACCTTATCACCTCTGGCTGTTTCTTGTACCCCGTAGCAGCATCCTGTACCCCTGTTTCTTGGTCAGTTGGGGCTGAATTCGCCCAAGTGCAATACCAAGCGATTCAAGAGTGGAATCGTTGGTTTAAAGCAACGCCTGCGGAGGCGCAGCCGGGGGAGTGGATTTTGCCGTGGATCAGATTTGAGGGGCAGTTTTCGTTTTTGATTGTCTGTTCTCTGGTGGCGTTGGTGCTCTTGCTCTATCGATATCGTCGTCTGCAGTTGTCTGGAAAGTTCTATGTTCTGCTGCTGGGCAGTCTCGGTTTGCTTTATGTGTTTAAATCAGCACCGAGTTGGCGCTTTGGCCTGGGCTATGCTTGTGTATTGCCCGCGTTGTTTTTGGCTGAAGCTTGTGCACATCAGGGGCGATCGCGCCTGTGGTCCATTCTCGTGGTAGCGGGCGCAGCCAATTTTTGGCTCGATGTGACATCAGCCTCCTTTGTTTTGATCATGAGTCTGACTGGGCTTATTTTGGTTTTCGCTTATTGGAACCATCGCTACATTAATACCTCCACCTTTTTGCTCTTACTACTACTCATTTCGAGTTTAACCGTAGCCCGCCATTATCCCACCACCTATCAACATCTTGGCTTAAACAATCGCCTTTACCTTTGGCGACCCCCCAAGCTGAGTACGATTTATCCGAACGATCGCCTCCAGCAGAAAACGATCAAGGGTGTGGATTATTTCTTTCCGCCGGAAGGGAGTATTTTATGCTGGGCCGCACCGTTGCCTTGTACGCCGATTTTAACGACGGAAACCCTAGAATTGCGTGATCCACAACGGGGTTTTCGGGCGGGATTTCAGCGAAGTGAAAGGGAATAAGAATCATGGACGATCGCCCCACCACACCCTACGAAACCTTTGCCCAACTCGACATCCGGGTGGGTCAAATCTGTCAGGCCGAGCCCTTCGCAGCAGCCCGAAAGCCCGCCTACCAACTCCAGATTGACTTTGGCCCCCTCGGCATCAAGAAATCCAGCGCCCAGATTACCCAGCGTTATACTCCCGAGCAGTTGGTGGGGCGACGGGTGGTAGCAGTGGTTAATTTTCCACCCCGGCAGATTGCTAATTTTATGTCGGAGGTGCTGGTGTTGGGCGTGGTTCCTGAGGCTGGGGATGTGGTGTTACTGACTCCTGATGCGGAGGTTCCGTTGGGGAGTCGGGTGTTGTGAGGACTAGCATATTTCAAGACTCAACCCTGAGATCCCCCCGGCTACGCCGACCCCCTTAGTAAGGAGGTTCTATTGTCAAGTCCTGCTCAAGTCAACTATCCCAGCCGCTTGCGGCGTCACCCCCCTTACGAAGGGGGGAAGGGGGGATCTCGCTAGCTTTGCTAATGGGTGCAGATTGCATCGGCCCCAGCAGTATTGTCTACCCTCCCAAAATTCCCTAAGATTCAAGCGGTAACGCCTGTTAAAACGCCCCATGCCCACCCCCCAAGACATCGCCGCCGAAGGGCTCAAGCCCGAAGAATACACCGATATTGTCCAGCGCCTGGGGCGGGAGCCCAACCGAGCTGAGTTGGGAATGTTTGGCGTGATGTGGAGTGAGCATTGCTGCTATAAAAATTCCAAGCCGCTGCTGGGTCAGTTCCCGACTAGCGGCGATCGCGTCCTGGTCGGCCCGGGTGAAAATGCGGGCGTGGTGGACTTGGGCGAGGGTCTGCGATTAGCCTTCAAAATTGAATCCCATAATCACCCCTCGGCGATCGAACCCTTCCAGGGGGCCGCCACCGGAGTCGGCGGTATTCTGCGGGATATTTTCACCATGGGGGCGCGGCCGATCGCCATTCTCAATGCCCTCCGCTTCGGCGATCTCCAGGACAATCGTACCCGTCAGATCGTCCATGGCGTTGTGGCGGGTATCGCCCATTATGGCAACTGTGTGGGTGTGCCCACCGTGGGCGGCGAAGTCTATTTTGACCCAGCGTATAACGGTAATCCCCTGGTCAATGCCATGGCGTTGGGGTTGATGGAGACGGAAGAAATTGTCAAAGCGGGCGCGGCAGGAATTGGCAACCCGGTGCTCTACGTGGGCTCCACCACCGGACGGGATGGTATGGGTGGCGCAAGCTTTGCCAGTGCTGAACTCACCGATGAGTCGATGGACGATCGCCCCGCCGTGCAAGTGGGCGACCCGTTTACGGAAAAATCCTTGATTGAAGCCTGTCTGGAAGCCTTTAAAACCGGGGCGGTTGTGGCCGCCCAAGACATGGGTGCGGCGGGTCTGACCTGCTCCACCTCGGAGATGGCGGCCAAGGGTGGCGTAGGGGTGGAGCTGGATCTCGATCGCATCCCCGCCCGCGAGACCGGCATGATCCCCTATGAATATTTACTCTCCGAGTCCCAGGAGCGAATGTTGTTTGTGGCGGCGGTAGGACGAGAAGCGGAACTGATTGAAATTTTCCAGCGCTGGGGTCTCCAGGCGGTGGTCGCGGGTCGGGTGATTGAAGAGCCGATCGTGCGAATTTTCCATCAGGGAGCCGTGGCAGCCGAAATCCCCGCCACCGCCCTCGCCGACAATACGCCGATCTATCACCGTGAACTGCTACCTGAACCGCCAGCCTATGCGCAAGCGGCTTGGCAATGGACGGCTGACCAATTGCCAGATTGCGATGCAAACGGGATTGAGATTGCGGGGCAACGCCAGAACTGGAACGAGATTCTACTGACCCTGCTCGGCACACCGACGATCGCCTCCAAACAATGGATCTATCGGCAATACGACCACCAAGTGCAAAACAATACCGTGGTCTTCCCCGGCGGTGCAGACGCGGCGGTGATTCGCCTGCGCCCCCAAGAAAGTGAGCAGCTAGGTGGGCAGGAAACTCGGCGGGGGGTGGCTGCCACCACCGATTGCAACGGCCGCTATGTCTACCTCAACCCCCTAGAAGGAGCCAAGGCAGCAGTAGCCGAGGCGGCGCGGAACCTGAGTTGTGTGGGGGCTGTCCCCCTGGCGATTACCGATAATCTCAATTTTGGCAGCCCCGAAAAGCCCGTGGGCTATTGGCAGTTGGCCAATGCCTGCGAGGGGATTGCGGCGGCTTGTCGAGAACTGAGTACACCTGTTACAGGAGGGAATGTCTCACTCTATAACGAGACTCTTGATGCGGACGGCAAGCCGACGGCGATTTATCCGACGCCGGTGATTGGCATGGTTGGCCTGGTGGAGGATGTGACGCGGGTTTGTGGTCAGGGTTGGCAGCAAGGGGGCGATTGCCTCTATCTCTTGGGCTCCGGGGCGCAGAAAACGCTGGGCGGCACGGAATATTTGGCGATCCTACACGGGACGGTGGCGGGGCAACCGCCCCAAGTAGATTTTGACCTGGAGCGATCGGTGCAAGCGGCCTGTCGAGAGGGAATTATGCGGGGATGGGTGCGATCGGCCCATGATGGTGCGGAAGGGGGTTTGGCGGGGGCGATCGCCGAAAGTTGCATCAGTGGAAAATTAGGCGCACAGATCACCTTGCCTGCCAGTCCTGAACGCCTAGATTTACAGCTCTTTGGCGAAGCAGCCAGTCAAATCGTGGTCTCAGTTGCACCTGCAGCCCAGGAGGAATGGGAAGCGTATTTGCATGAAGTCCTAGCCGATCAATGGGTGATGTTAGGCGAGGTGCAGGACAAGGAGTTGGTGATTTCTAGCTCAGAGGCAACATTAATTCAGGTAGAGGTTGCTGAATTAGCGGCGGTTTGGGCATCGGCGTTGGCGGGGCGATTGCAAGAGTAAACAGCTATCACCAGGGATCAACACAAAATATCCGTGATACCCTTGATTCGTACAGATAAACTACTCATCTGTGTACGACAACTTTTGCAAATACCTCATTGAGACCTATCCCACTGACTTTGCCACTTGGCTGATCGGTAAATCCGTTACCCTAACTCAACTCAAGCCGACTGAACTGCCAAGTGAATCCATCCGTGCGGACTCTCTCTTACTCCAGGGTAAGGATGTAGTGCTCCATGTCGAGTTTCAAACCAAACCTGACGCCACGATCCCGCGCCGCATGGCGGACTATTACCTCCGCATTCACAAGCAATTTCCCCAGAAACGGGTATATCAAGTGGTGATTTATCTCCGGGCGAGTCGATCGCCACTCGTGAAAGAAACCCAGTTTCAATCCCAAGGCATGACCCATCAGTTTAAGGTGGTGCGCCTTTGGGAACAGCCCAGAGAGGTGTTTTGGGATGTCCCCGGACTACTGCCGTTTGCCATCCTCTCCCAGGCAGCGGATACGGATGCCGAAGCGCTGCTCAGACAGGTCAAGACACGGATTGAGGAAGTAGCAGAGGATGTGGGAATGCAGGGAAATCTAGAAGCTGCAACGGCTGTATTTGCGGGTTTAAAATTAAAGGCAGATGTGATCAAGCAGGTTATGAGGAGCCGAGCAATGCAAGAATCGACGTTCTATCAGGATTTGGTGCAGGAAGTTGAGGAGCGTACCCTTGAGCGAGGTCGTCAGGAGGGTGAGCAGCGGGGTATTAAGAAGGGGCGCATTGGATTGTTACGGCAAATTGCGCCGTTGCTGCAAAGTTTTGGGATTCCCCTTGAACCATTTTTGAAGATTGCGGGGGTCACAACCGAGGAGTTGGCGCTTCAGGATGAGGAGACGGAGAAGGATCGCTTCTGAAATTGTTACTACGCAGAGATTACAAGCTAATAAATCCCCTCTTGGGAGGGGCGGTCAAGCGCAGCGCCGACCGGGGTGGGTCGGGTGTCGGCCACTCAGGGAAACAATGAAGTGGCGTAGCAATTGCGTAACAAGATGATTAAACTAACCGCATCGCCCGCATAGCTGGGGTAAAACTGAACCTGAAGATCTGCAAACTGTAGGAGTAGAGCACAAATGAGTCAGCCATTGTGGAAGCGTTGGAAAGTCCAGATTTTAGCGCTACTCTTCACACTCGCTCTAACCCTAACGCTCCTACTCAGTCCCGGCCCATTCAGCTTGGCACAGGACAGTTCGCCTGCTACCGAGGAAGAATTAATTGAGCAGATTGAAGCACGGGCAGTGAGCCATGCCCAAATTGGCGAGCAGCTTTATCTGGGAGAAGTTTATGAAGAGTTCAAAGACAATACCTTTGACCTTGACCGTAGCCAAATTCAGAATATCTATGAAAAAAAATTCATAGAGGAGCGCGAACGGCTGGAAACCGACTGGCGTGAACAACTCCCCCCCGGTCTTTGGGGTTGGATCACCGCAATTGTAATGACGATTTTGTTTCTGTTCAGGGATGCTCTGGTCGAGCGCGTCAATAATTTGGTCAATGGCGTTTCAGATTGGGTTTATCAAGGCATTGCCGGAAACCCACTCTTTTTAAATCTGGCATTACGCAAATATCAGGAGGCATTGCAGGCGAAGCTGACCAACCTAGATACCCCCTTCAAAATCGAGCCGCCGTTGGCGATGGCGGAGGTATATGTACCGCTGAAGATTAAGCAAGTGGCAGAGGAGGGTGAACCGAGGGTGCAAACCTTGAGTCAGGGTGCAGAGTTGGATATTTACACAGCGATGGTGCGGCACAAGCGGCTGATGGTGACGGGCCCGCCGGGGTCGGGGAAGTCGGTATTGCTCAAGCATATTGCCTTTACCTACGGGGAGGGTCGCTTGGATTTGCCGGGTCAGCCGATTCCGGTGCGGTTGGAGTTGAATAGTTTGCGTTCTGGGAATTTGGATGAGGCGCAGTTTATTCGCAAGTTGGTGGGCGTGCTGGATGCCAATGGTTTTCCGAATGCGGATCGGTTTGTGGCGCAGGGACTAGAGAGTGGCAAGTTGCTGCTATTGCTCGATGGCTTGGATGAGGTGCCGAGTGAAATTCGGGATGATGTGGTGGTGGTGATCAATGGGGTGTTGAAGAAGTATGGGGATTGTCCGGCGATCGTCACCTGTCGGACGGCGGTTTATGAGCATGAGTTTGATGTGGTGCTTGACCGTAACCTGTTGGAGGTAGTGGAGTTTACGGATTATCAGATTCGGAATTTCTTGCAGGCATGGAAGTCGCGAATGCCTGCGGAGAAGTCGGTAGAGCAGTTGATGCAGACGTTGCAAGACCGACCGAAGATCAAGACGTTGGCGCGAAATCCGTTGTTGTTGACGATCATCACCTATCTCTACACGGAAACGACGTTTGTGTTGCCCCATTCGCGGGCGGAGTTTTATGAGAAGGCGACGAATATGTTGCTGGAGTTGCGGGATCAGGAGCGGAATATTCCGAATCGGTATTCGGCGGTGGCAAAGCGGCAGGTGTTGCGGCGGTTGGCGTTGGTGGCGCAGGACACGTTAAACCCAGCTAATCCCGATCGGCGCAGTATCCCGCATCAGGTGGTACGGCGAGAGGTGAGGCAGGTGTTGCCGGATTTGAATTTGGCAGCTGAGGAGACGGATGGGATTTTGCAGGAGATTATTGCCCGGAGTGGGTTGCTGTTGGAAATTGATGGGGGGGAGCGGTTTCAGTTTGCTCACCTGACGTTGCAGGAGTTTTTTGCAGCGGCGGCGTTGCAGACTGATCAGGCGGGTTTGGTAGAGCGATTTGAGCGGGATGCGGTGGCTTGGCGGGAGGTGGTGAAACTCTGGTGTGGGTTGGTGGGGAATAGTACGGAGTTGATTCGGGCAATTTATGGGCGGGATGAGTTGTTGGCGTTTGAATGTTTGGCGGATGCTCAAGAGGTAGAACAAGCCCTGGCAGAGGAGGTTTTTGAGCAGATGAAGGGGCAGTTGGTGAGAGCGGCAACAGAGAAGGAGGTTGCAAGAGCTTTTGGTTCAGTTGCAGCAGATGTTAAGCCGAGAGGCAAAAAGGTCTTGGAATTTTTAAAGGAGCAATTACAAACCACCTCAAATCCAACTCTTCAAAAAGGTGCGGCTTATGCACTCTCAAGGACAAACCTGCCTGAATCTGCATATATTCTAACGGAGCAGTATGGAAGTTCAAGAAGTATTGTATCGGAACCACTGATTCGTATGGGAGATGTAGCGACCAAGCCAATATATTGGGCTGCATATAACGGCTACCTAGAAGCTGTTGATGATTTGCTACTAATCAATACTCCGATTTCAGCCAAAGAACTTGCTAAACTGATTTGGAATACTAATAATGAACAGCTATCTGTTAGGGCTGCATGGCGACTTTCTAGTATGCTCCCTCAAAGTGAAGTGGAGAGGGAACTGGAATTATTGGAAGATATGCCAAACTTTGGTCATGGGAATCTTGATTGGATTTGGTTGCCATTTACTCAAGGCAAGAGATCAGTATTGTGTGTAATCACGGGTCAAATAGCACAATTGATCTCGATTAATCCTGAGCAGCCTGAGATGATTCATCCTGGAACAAATGATGTTAATCGTCACCTTATTGATGCCAGGATTCTGGCTCCAATTTTATTATTTAAATATAAGAGGATACAACATTTCAATATAAGACCAGAACAAGCCAAAGAAATAGAGCAATTCCTAAAGCAGCGAGATAACTATTTCAAGCACAGCCCCAAGCCTGAGGGGGATGGCATCAGACCGGCATCAGTAAGTAATGGTG
>JBCDEB010000017.1:0-64393 GCA_039180005.1 Cyanobacteria bacterium P01_G01_bin.54
CCGCCCCCCGACACCTCCCGCTGAGGGGGAGATTGCCCCCTCAGACTCCGGCAATATCGGAGCTAGTATTGTTGATTCTGCTGAGTTTCGACCGTCTTGCGTGATGCCTGCTTATCCAGAACTCAGGTTATTTTTAGATTGACCCAGCGCAGATGTTAGCTCGATACTCTTTGATCTTTCAAACAAAAAAACCTAGCAATTTGCTAGGTTCAAGTGATGACTGTTCGTTGATGGGGTTTAGGGTCAGAGGAGCTACGCAACTCTCAGGATGCCACGACGAATTGCGTAGAGGATGCGATCGAGGGCAAGGCGCTCTTCAGTGGCTAACGCTGGGCCCAGAAGCGCGGTCATCATACCGTAGCGGTCTTGCGCAGTCACGGTGCGGGTTGCCATTGCCTCCGCGAACATTGCTGCAATTGCGCCAGGAATGAGTTGAGCGGTGCTGAGCATGGTCGGTTGCCTCGGATTGCTTTGCTCTCGACAGTTTCTAGTATCCGTCGATCGCCCCGTTTGTTCCGTGACAGCACCGCCCTTGGTGCTGTGAATCTCATCGGCGGGTCGGAATGAGGGGGCTAACACACCTGGGGCGATCGCTTCCCCCCACCCCCCGTGATTTAAGTCAACTAGGGGCTGTTGGATGACGCGCCCTAGAAGAGCCCCCGAATCGGCGTAGTGCAGCGCTGGAAGCCCGGTAAACAGGGTATATCCGCGCCCCCGTAGAGGTTGGTCAAGGTCAGCTCTAGGTTTTCAATACCCGGGAGGGTGCCCTCAAACCCCTCGAAGACGTCATTGCGCAGCAACATCTCGATGTCGTCTTGCCGGAGAGGGCGTCGCGCCCCAAAGCGGCCGTCTGCATCAATGGTGAGTTCTTCACCCGAGCGAACCCGTTGGAGGCGTTCGGGTTCAGGAGAGGATTCATCGGTTAACTCGACGTCTAACACCCCTTCTAGGACTTGGATGCGTTGATCGCCGGTTTCTTCATCCAGCACGATCGCATAGGTCGTGCCCTGTACCCCAATGGAAAAGGTCGCGGTACAACCATTGGCGGGACCGGCAGCAAGGAGAATACCCTGCTGAACTTCAATGCATTGGCCAACCGTAATCTGAGAGTTCATGGCCATGCGACCGACTGCCCCATTATCAAACGCCAGGGCGGCCCGAGCCTCTTCGGTGCGCACGGTCTCTTGGAATTCCACAATCGTATCTACTGTTGCTGGGACACGGGCATCGTTTACCCCCGTCTCGACAAAAACCGCATCCCCATCCAGGATTTCGGTGATCGTGGCTTGGGTGATCTGGGCGATCGCCGCCGGGGAGACGAGGAGTAACGATCCGAATCCCCAGAGGCTAGCCAACGCCAAGGGGCGGCCGAGTAACTGAATCGGGGTGGTTTTCCAGAACGAAAAAGGGGCAGCGTTAGGCATAGCTAAATCGATAAGGTTGAGAATATGGACAACAGATGGGAACGATCACCCTGACCAGTGTAGGGCGCGTCATCAATTAAAGCCAGATGCCTGACTGGACCAGCGATAGAGCGCCCGACCCAACCCACAGGAGGGGGACTGTCGGTGAAGCATAACCAGCGTTTGAAGTCTAATGGATGAGCGTCTCTTGGCTGGCAATGGCTCATCTCCCAGCGTTTTCGAGCAGTTGGGTTGTCTTTCAGGAGAGTTCCTGGCCGGCCGTTCAAGTTAAGATAGACGCATTGCCGTAAAACCCACTCAATTCTGCATGGCTAAACGTCTTCCCTTTGACTCCAATGAACTCATGACTCGTGCTGACGAGCTCATGGCGGCTGCCTCAAATCGGTATCGCATCACGGTACAGGTGGCTAACCGCGCCAAGCGCCGTCGCTACGAAGATTTCGAGAACCTGGATGATTCTCTGATGAAGCCGGTAATTCGGGCGGTAATCGAAATGTCCGATGAGCTGACCCAGCCGGAAATTATTAGCGATTAACTCAGCCCCATGCAGCGTCAGCTTGGCAATCTACGATTGCTTAAAACTAGTCTGAAGTATCTCTTGATTGGGGCGATCGCCCTCTGCTTAGCGCTCTGGGGTCTCGATGGTGAGCATTTTGTCACCGCTCAAGGCAATCGCAACCTTGAGGCCGCTGAGCGGGCCTATGCCCAGTTGCCAGCGGTGCTCGCCCAGCTGCCCCGAGCCAACACCTATCGCTTGGCGAGCTCTGACGCGGTGCAGGAGCACAATACGCTGCTCTATCGCCTGATCTATTACCACACGCGGGTTACTCGCCGTGCGCCCTTCTATCGTTTTGACTGGAAGTTGACCCTGGCCGACTATCTGGAAGCCCATGAGACGATCCTGCCCGATCGCTACCCCACCGCAACGATTTTGACGGAGAACCCCCTAGAGAGCGATCGCGCCATTCTAGAGGGGTTGAATCTGCAGCAGCGATCGGCCCTCGTCGATCTTTTAGTGGTCGTATTTGAGGGCAAAATTCCGCCGCCGCCAACGGCTGCCCCTGAACCCACTACAGAACCAGAAACTGCCCCAGAGCCAACGGGACCGGTCACACCACAACCGGGCGATGCAGAGTTACTACTCTAACGTGAGTTCTGGATCAGCAGACATCGCGCAAGACTTGAGAAACTTAGCAAAATCAACAGTACTGGCTCCGATATTGCCGGAGCCTAAGGGGGCAATTTCCCCCTCAGCTAACCGAAACTCACGTTGCTTTAGGCATGGATTCGAAGTATATTCCCTCGGACTCGATATCGGGCTCTGCCATGACAGACCTTTAGCCATCCGTTAGCAGTTTAAAATCTGAACGCCCAGCCAGACGCAGGCGATGGGCCAACACCGCATTACAGAGGAGCACCAGCCCTAAATTTCCCACCCAGCCAATGCCAATTTGGACTAAAGTGGGGTACTGCTCTAAACCTAACCAGAAGAATGAGGTTAAGAGCCAGGGCGTCGGATTTGTAGCGGGTAAAACCCCAGCTGAAAAGAGGGCAAAGGGAACGCCGAGTGTTAAAAACGCAAGGGTGAGCAACACTTTTTGCACAGTGTGTTGACGGCTCAGGAAGTGAATGAGCTGCGCGATCGCCCCATACAGCCAGAGCTGCACAATGACAAAGGCCAGACCGGATATCAGCAACCCACGGTCAGTCATACTCATACTCCCGGTCACCCCGACCCATACCGCAAAAGGGATAAAGGCCAGAACGGTATGGCAGACGATAGCCAAGGTCGCTGGGCTTGCATCTTGCCATAGCATCGCCCACCCTAGCCGAGACCGGGATGCCTGTTCATAGCGATAACGCGCCCATTCAATTAAGGTGGCACGGTTCGGGCATAAGACCACAACCCATATTGCCATCAGCATCAGTTGGAACAGGATGATTTGTAGCCATTGCTCACCATCGCTATAGTTTCGAGACTTTTCTCCCCAAAGGAGAATATCTCCGCCAATGAACAGCAGGCTTAAACTAAAGGTGATGCCATAGCTTTGACCCTTGCTCCAGAGCGGACTTTGGGGGGTACGGAAGCGGCGTTGTAAGGGCTGACTCAGCCAATAGATCACCAAACCACAATTGAACAAGACGAGGAGTAGGCTCGGCAGGGTGGTGAAGTTAAAAGGAGGGGTGCTTGACAACCAATAGGGAAGCCCATCATTGTTCCCAAGGTCAATGGCTCGGGGAAACAACAGTGTTGGTGCGAATAAACTCAGGTAGGTCGTCAAGCTGGTTGGGTCGTGCATATTGCTCGCTACGCAAAGCAGAAAAATGCCAAACATCAACCCCGCCGTACCAATGATCGCCTGCGCACCAAACAAACCAAGCAAGATAGCGACTAGGCCAAAGCAGCACGCACTCGCCAAAATTGCGACATAGAACCCAATAATCTGCCACCAGGGGACATGGATCGTCTGGCTCAAGCCAAAATGCAACGGCAGCGTGAGGGCGATCGCCCCATAGACCAAGATGGGCACACCCAAGAGCTTGCCCAGCAAAAATGTGTGGGTGGACTGGGGGCTCAATTGGATAAATTTCAACGTCCCCTGGTGTTTTTCTTTGCTCACATCACGAATGAGCAAGTAAATCAACCCGCCCAGGAACAGAAACAGGGCGGCGAGCGTTAACCAGCCAAAGCAAGCCTGACCAAAGTCCATCCACCAAGCCGAATAATCAATTGCATCGGTTGGACAAGCCTCTGGCATTTGGGCCAGCTTCAAGCGAATATGCTCGCTCTCCTGCTCAATGCTGCCAACGACTTCACCCGATAACCCGATGTGGGGCTCCGATTCGAAATTTCTCAACCGATTGTGATAGTTGTTGTAGGTTTCTGCTAGCGCACAGTAGGGGCCGTACACGGCCTGTTGTTTGGTATACCAATGTTGAAAGAGTGAGCCCATTAGCGTGAGTTGCCCCCCCACCGAGGCAGACCCGGCGATCGCCAGATTTCGGGGGGTGAGACGGCCTTTGAGTTCGCGGAAGAGTTGCGGATTCCAATTGCCCAGGCGATCGAGTAAACGGAGTAGCATCATTCTTTAGGTAGGGTTGGTAAAAAAATGGAATCATACCCAATCCGCATTATGTGTCCCAAAACAAGATCCGGTAGGGGAGGGTTTGATGGAACTTAAGAAAATAAACCAGAAATTCCGTAGCGCAGGCGGGACGCCTGCCAAGGGTTTAACGCATTCTGCGATTACCGGATTAAATTCTTAACTCTCATGAAACCCTCTCGGACGCTATTTGGGGGAGTTTTACGATGCGGATTTAGTATCGTTCAGAGGTTGCGATCGATTGTCTCTGGCTAAAATGCCAGATGGCAATGCACAACTGAGCAAAACAGCAGGGTGTTGATTAGGATGCTTGTTGATGACCGAGCTGCAAAAAGATCGTTTCGAGATCGGTCGATGTGGGTTGAAACTGGGTCAGGGGAATGTCTGCTTCAATGAGCGATCGCAGCAGCGCCGCTGCATCAGCAGGGGTGCCAGAAAAATAGGCGGTGACCTGACTTAAATTAGTTGAGTCAGACTGAATATCGGCAATCAGGGGATGATTTTGGAGCAAGGAGAGTAAGGCGGGGCGATCGCCGAGCGTCGTTAAACACAGCTTTTGGCGACCCCGACGACGATAGAGCTCTGCCAATGACGTGCTCTCAACGAGACAGCCGAGCTCCATCACACCAATGCTAGTGCAGAGTTCAGCCAGATCACTCAACACATGGGATGAAATCAAAATCGTCATGCCTGCTTCTTGGAGGGTTTTGATGATCTCCCGGAACTGGGTTCGGGCAATGGGGTCGAGTCCCGAAACCGGCTCATCGAGCAAGAGCAGCACTGGTTCATGAATGATTGTGCGCGCCAGGCTCAGGCGTTGCTTCATACCACGGGAGAGGGTGGCAACTTTGCTCTTGCGCTTGGTGACGAGTTGCACCAATTCGAGCACCTCGAACAGGCGTTGTTGACGGGGGCGATGGCGCAGGGTATACAACCGGGCAAAATAGTCGAGGTAGTCCCAAACGGTCAGGTCGTCATAGACCGGAAAATCATCCGGGAGATAGCCCAAGCGTCGCTTGATGGCGGGGTTGGGCTGTTGGGGCAAAAGACGCTCTCCGTTGATATAAACTTCACCATGAGTCGGCGCTTCAGCGGTCGCCAACATCCGGATCAAGGTGGTTTTCCCCGCACCGTTGGGGCCAATCAGTCCGTAGACTTCCCCCGCTTGGATGTCTAAGTCCACTTCGTTAACGGCAATGTGGCGCTCAAAGCGTTTGGTGAGACCCCGGGTTTGAATGACCAGCGGAGTTTGACGCGTAGTAGAAATTGGGTTCAGCATCATTCGGCAATTCTCAGACAGCAGCGATCGGTATCGCTCCACCCTCGCACAATAATGGGTTAGGACAGCGCCCATCTCAATAGCGAACGTTGTCCTCAGTTCTATCGCTGCAAATTCAGCGTTTTGGGAAATTGCAGCGTCTGCTCCCGTTCGCCGATACACCTTAGCCTTCGGCCGAGCCCTATGCTCCGTAATGATGCAAAAGCTAAAATCGCCCAAAAGCATGCTATCGGTGCGTTACTCTGACAACCCTTGCTGGCGTGAAACGATTTTATTGGTGTATTAGAAAATCTCTGTCAAAATTTATGGCAAAATTATATTGTCTCATCTTAGCTGTGCCATAATACTACTCTTATGAATACGACATTTCTAGATGCACAGGAGAAACTTATTTGTTTACCCATGAATACGACATTTCTAGATGCACAGGAGAAACTTATTTGTTTACCCACAAAAGCCAAACCTACTGTTGCACTTTATGGTGATGTTCGAAACCTTATTCACCAACTTCCAGATAATACTTTCCAATGTGTTGTAACTTCACCTCCCTATTGGGGCGTAAGGGATTATGGTGTTGAAGGACAAATTGGTGCTGAACCTGACTTGTCCCGATACATTGAGAATCTTGTTTGTGTATTTCGTGAAGTTCGTAGGGTTTTAAAACCGGATGGTATATTTTGGCTAAATATTGGCAATACGTATTCTTCTGGTGGTAGAAAATGGCGAGATTCCGACAAAAAAAATAAAGGTCGAGCGATGTCCTATCGTCCTCCAACTCCGTCTGGACTCAAGAAAAAAGATTTGATTGGGGTGGCATGGCTTTTGGCCATTGAGTGTCAAAAAGATGGTTGGTATCTTCGCAATGACATTATTTGGAATAAACCAAATTGTCAACCTGAAAGTGTTAAGGATAGATTAACAGTTTCACATGAATATCTTTTCATGTTTTCAAAATCCGAACGTTATTACTTTAACCAAGATGCCATTAAAGAAGAGACGAAAAATGGTCATGGTAGAAAGAATAAGAGAACGGTCTGGTCAATCAATACTGAACCTTGTCCAGAAGCTCATTTTGCAGTGTTTCCCAAGAATTTGATTCGGCCCTGTATTTTAGCGGGGAGTCGTCGAAATGATCTGATTCTAGATCCTTTTTACGGAGCTGGCACAGTTGGTATTGTTACTCAAGAGCTGGAAAGATTATGTGTTGGGATAGAGTTGAATGCAAAATATTTAGATATAGCACAGAAGAGAACAGAGTCTGTACAGCTTTCTCTTATTCCTTCGGTATAAAAAATTCCCATTTTGCATGAACGTGACAATACCTCTTGTCGAGATTTTTTATTTGAAGTTTTCTTTCACTACCACCATCAAAATATAGATCAAAAACACGCTTTTTTTGTTGATCTCGAACATAGCAATAACCAGGCTTCGGAAACTGCTTACTCTCTATCTTCATTTCCAACTCACCTTCTAAAGCAAGTTTTAGAACATCTATTGGTATTTCAACAAGCTCATACTTCCAAGTTGGTGCTTTCTGTATAGCTCGGAGAATAAGAATTCTCTCATAATTCTCTAGATGACGTAGAAACTGTTTACGTAATCCCTCAAGATCGTCGGGATTATTACCCCACTTTCCTTTGCCAAGCTCCATGAATTTACTAATCCATAGAATATTTTCCTTTATATTTTTGTCAGCTTGAGTCTTTAAGGATAGTTTTATTGTGTCAATTGTAATATCATGTCCTGGATTACCTCTAGGTGCTAATGCAGCTTGGTGTCCACTTAAATTTAGAACGTTTACGAAAACGTATTCAAACTTATCTTTGCTAAATGGTTCTGATGAAAAGCTATGGTGAACCCGAATTGCATCACCAAAGTTTTGCAGTGTAGCCTCATCTAGGAACTCACTCTTATTAAGGATAAACTTATGATCTGCAGAGTAGACAGAGACTATTCGTTGAATCCAGTGTAACTGACCAGAAGTTAGTTCTGGTATTAAGCGTATTAATGACTCTATGATTTTCCGTCTATTGTCATTCATTACTACTATATGATTAATTGATTTTTTGTACCATTCATCTCTCAATTCGCATTTTGCCAAAACAACAAGGAGCTGTCAGTTCGACAACTCCCCATTGAGTTCAAAATATTCCTGGGTTTAATACTCTACGACACTGCTGACAGCTCCTTCGCCTCAACATCCGAGGTCTCCGGTCGCTCTGCCTCCGAAGGCGGTACGACTTGCCAGAACTGCGCCAGCGTCTGCTCCCAATCTGCCAACATCGCCTCGGCCTTCGGACTCCCCGTGCGCTCTAAATGCGCTGTGATCATCGCCTTGAGCTGTGCTTGACCCGCTGGGGTCTTAACCCGCTGTACCTTGACAATTTCCGGGTTGACGCGATCGCAGAACTTGCCATCTTCATCATAGAAATAGCCCAAGCCCCCGGTCATGCCAGCACCCACATTGCGCCCGACTGTACCCAGCACCACGATCACACCGCCGGTCATATATTCGCAACAATGGTCACCCGTGCCTTCGATCACTGCTTGGCCCTTGGAATTGCGCACGCAAAAGCGCTCGCCCGCCCGCCCATGGGCGTAAAGCGTGCCGCCCGTCGCCCCGTAGAGGCAGGTATTGCCGACGATCGCATTCTGGGAGGGGTCATAGGTCGCCGCCGCCGGGGGGGTAATGATCAACTCGCCGCCATTCATACCCTTACCGACGTAGTCATTGGCTTCACCCTGGAGACGGAGGGTCATGCCGGGCAAATTAAAGGCCCCAAAGCTCTGGCCCGCTGCACCATTAAAGGTCAGGTTGAGTTGGCCTTCAAAACCGTTATTGCCGTATTGCTTGGCGATTTGTCCGGCAATGCGAGCTCCCACCGTGCGATCGGTATTGACGATGGGCATGGTGAGATTGGCAATGCCCTGGTTTTGAAGCGCCTGGGCGATCTCCGGCTTTTGCAATAGCTCATCATCGAGCACTGCGCCATTGCTATGCACCGCTTCATGCTCCAACCAAACCCGGCTGTCACTGACGGGGGGCAGCATCAGGCAGTCCAAGACCAGATGGGCGGTCTTGGTGGCGTCATAGTTCTCTCGACGCTGAAGCAAGTCGGAGCGGCCGATGACCTCTTCAAGACGGGTATAACCCAACCGTGCCAGGAGTTGACGCACCTCTTGAGCGACAAAGTAGAAGAAATTCACCACATGTTCAGCCGTGCCAGGGAAGCGCTTCCGCAGGCGCTCCTGCTGGGTGGCGACGCCTACAGGGCATTGGTTCGTATGGCAGACCCGTGCCATGATGCAGCCCTCGGCAATCATTGCCACCGAACCAAAGCCATATTCTTCTGCGCCCATCAGTGCCGCCATCAGCACGTCATAGCCGGTCTTTAAGCCGCCATCGGCCCGAATCAAGACCCGTTCGCGCAGTTGGTTTTCCATGAGCATGCGATGCACTTCGGTGACGCCCAATTCCCAGGGCACACCCGCATGTTTGATCGAGCTTAGGGGGGAGGCCCCTGTACCGCCATCATGGCCAGAAATTTGGATTACATCGGCATTGGCCTTGGCTACGCCTGCGGCGACCGTACCAATGCCGATCTCGGCGACCAGTTTCACCGAGACCTTGGCAGCGGGATTGATCTGATGCAGGTCGAAGATGAGCTGCGCTAGGTCTTCAATGGAATAAATATCGTGGTGGGGTGGAGGAGAGATTAAAGACACACCCGGCTTAGAGCGCCGTAGCATGGCGATATATTCACTCACCTTCTTACCCGGTAGTTGACCGCCTTCACCGGGTTTAGCGCCTTGGGCGACCTTGATCTCCAGTTGCCGACCGCTCATCAGGTATTCAGGCGTGACACCGAAGCGGCCCGAGGCAATTTGTTTAACCGCTGAGCAGGCGGTATCCCCAGGCTTCAAGTCTGTGAGGTGGGGGAAGCTAGCAGAATTCCCCTCGCCATCCACATCCCGGATTGGCTGGTAGCGTTGGGGGTCTTCGCCGCCCTCACCAGAGTTGGATTTACCCCCAATGCGATTCATGGCGATCGCCAGCGTTTCGTGGGCTTCGCGGGAGAGGGAACCTAGGGACATGGCCCCGGTGCAAAAGCGCTTGACAATGTCTTCAACGGGTTCCACTTGGTCGAGGGCAATGGGGGCGCGATCGCTGTTGAAGTCCAGCATGTCCCGCAGCGCCGTCGGGGTGCGTCCTTCTAGGTACTTCAGATACGTTGCGTAATGATCATAGCCCTGATCCACGATTGCCCGCGCACCATAGCGATTACCATTGCCATTCATGCTCTCAAAGCTGCGCACCGCACTGTGTAGGGCTCGGGACATTTCGGGGGAATTCATGTGATATTCACCGCCCCGCTTGTTGTTGATAAAGCCAAAGTTTTCTAGTTTCTTGGCTTGCAACTCGGGGAAGGCACGGCGATGGAAGGCCATCACTTCCTGGGCGAGATCGGTCAGCGTCATACCGCCGAGGCGTGAAGTTGTGCCCTTGAAGGCCGTGGTCACCACTTCATCCCCAAGACCGATCGCCTCAAAAATTTGCGCGCCGTGATAGGAGGAGAGCAGCGAAATGCCCATCTTGGAGAGGATTTTCAGCAAACCCGCTTCCACCGCCTTACGATACTGAATTTGAACCGTCTCCAGGGTCATCTGGGGAATCTTGCCGTTGGCCATTTGGCTCTGGGTGCGATTGCTGCTCCACCAGTTCCGAATCGTTTCCAGGGTCAGATAGGGACAAACCGCCGAGGCCCCGTAGCCAATTAGGCAGGCAAAATGGTGGGTGCTCCAGCATTGGGCCGTATCCACGACCAGGGAGGCTTCAAGCCGTAGTCCTTGGGCAATCAGGTGATGATGCACCGCCCCCACGGCCAGCAGGGGGGGAATATAGGTCATTTGGTCGCTGATACCGCCAGCGATGCGATCGCTCAAGATCAAGATCTTGCTACCCGCCCGCACCGACTCAGCGGCTTGAGCACAGAGGGTTTGCAGGGCCTGGGCCAGACCTTGGGGCCCAGCGCTCAGGGCAAACAGGGTCGAGAGCTCGGTGGTGGTGAGGCTGGTGGTGCGAATCTCGGCGAGTTCTGCATCGTTGAGCACGGGCGTCTCAATCTTGACGACCCGGGCACTGTCGGGAACGGTGTGAAGCAACTGACCCCGGGGTCCGAGCAGCATATTCAAGGACATCACCAAGCTCTCTCGCAGAGGGTCGATCGCTGGATTGGTGACCTGAGCAAAGCGCTGCTTGAAATAGTCGTAGAGCAGGCGGGGTTTGTCGGAGAGTACCGCTAGGGGAATATCATCGCCCATACAGAAAGTCGGTTCTTTGCCCGCTGTGGCCATGGCCGTGATGATCATATCCACATCTTCGGCGGTAAAACCAAAGCTCGTCTGCTGCTGCCGTAGCTCAACCTCAGACAAGGTGGGTGCTGGGGCAAAGTTCTGGGGGCTGACCCCTTCGCGATGGGTTTTCACCCAGTCACCGTAGGCATATTGCCCGGCGACGCGCTGCTTGATCTCCCAGTTCTTGAGAATTTCTTGGGAGCTAAAGTCCACTGCGATCATCTGACCGGGGCCAAGGCGACCCTTCTCGACAATCTCGGTTTCCGGCAACTCAATCACCCCGGCCTCGGAAGAGACCACGATGTAATTGTCTCGGGTGATGCAATAGCGAGCCGGTCGCAGGCCATTGCGATCCAGGGTCGCTCCCACGGTCTTGCCATCGCTAAACACCAGTAACGCTGGGCCATCCCAAGGCTCTTGAATGCTGCTGTAATAGTCGTAGAAATCGACAATTTCAGGATGATCTTCGAGATCTGGTTGGTTCTGGTAAGCCTCAGGAACCAGGATCATTGCCGCCTCTAGGGGACTGCGGCCCGTACGGACGAGCAACTCCATCACACTGTCGAGGTTCGCCGAGTCACTGTTGCGCACATTGACGATCGGCGTCAGACTCTGGAGGTCGGCATCCGACCAACCCTGGGCATTGAGGCTCGGCTCCCGAGCCGCCATCCAGTTAATATTGCCGAGGAGGGTATTAATCTCACCGTTGTGACCCAGCAACCGCATCGGTTGGGCGAGGGGCCATTTCGGCATGGTGTTGGTGCTAAAGCGCCGATGGTAGACGGCGAAACGGCTGGTAAACGCCGGGTTTTGCAAGTCTGCATAGAACTGCCCTAAAATCTCGGCACGAACCATGCCTTTGTAGATGATCGTGCGGCAGGAAAAGGAACAGATGTAGAAGTCATCGGTCATCCGCTTGCCCACATGGGAGCGAGCCACGTAGAGGGCGCGATCGAACGCATCGCCCTGGAGCGTATTACTGGTGACGATCACTTGTTCAATCCGGGGTAGGTTTTCCCGGGCCTGCTGACCGAGCACCTCAGGCTTGATGGGGACTTCGCGCCAGCCCGCCACCTGGAACCCAGCTTGGCGTACTTGGGTTTCAATGTCTTGACGGCCGGCGATCGCCGCCGCCTCGTCCAACGGCAAAAAGACCATCCCCACAGCCAACTGCTCAGGAGCAGGAGCCGTCAAGCCCTGAGCTCGAAACCAGTCTCCAAACAAGTCTTGGGGAATATCCGTCAAGAGCCCTGAACCATCGCCAGAATCATAATCCGCGCTACAGCCACCGCGATGCTCCAAACAACCCAACGCCCGCAGCGACTGCTGTACCAATTTATGACTCGCGTGGCCCTGTGGATCGGCAATAAACCCAACCCCGCAGGCATCTCGTTCTTCAACCAACCAGGGGGGACCCGGGTAGGGATGGGTCGAGGGCTGCTGGGACGACGGTGGAGTTGAAGGCATAGAATAAACCATAGGAGCGAGAAATGGGCGATGAGAAGTGTGCGAGCTGGGATTGCCAACCCTCCTGTCTAACCGACTCCTATCTGAGTAAACCCAGTGGCATCGTGACGACGACAGATATGCTTGGAAACCAACTCCTCTGACAAAAAATCGTCTAGAATCAACCGTCCGGACGCAAATGTCCGGTGCATTAATTAAACAGAAGTCTGGAAGATTAGTGACTCACGGGTCAAGTCCAAGAGATGTTGACAGTTATTATTTTGAAGATGCTCTCAAGGCTTAACTCAGCCTTTCGATTTTAATATGTCTGACTCCCCACTGGATAGGGAAGGTTTGTTTATTATAGGGGCAATCTGCTGGCTGGCAAGATGAAACGGCGACAACGATCTATCGGTTCAACTCGAGCCCTGGTGGCAGGACTGCTAACCGGGTTGCTCACCCTGACCGCAGCCAATCGGCTGCTGGCTTCCCGTGAGCAATCGCAACTCTCAGCAGCGGTGATGCAACAGGAGGTACACCAGGAGGCGGTGCAACAGATTGTTGATCCCCAAGCCTTTCGCTCCCAAAGCTATACCTGGCCGTCGGGGCTGCGTTGGCAGCAACGCTACATAGCCGTGGGCAGTCATCGCTTTCCCGTCTTTTGGCTGGAGCTGGATCTGCGTGACCCCCAGGTGGAGTTGCGGCCGATTTGGAGTAACTCGGCTCAAATGCAGGGGACGCGACCCCTGGTGGAGATGGGTCGCCAATGGCGCACCTTTGCTGCGATCAACGGGGGGTTTTTTAATCGCAATAATCGTCTCCCGTTGGGGGCGATTCGTCGGGAGGGGCGCTGGTATTCTGGGCCGATTCTGAATCGGGGGGCGATCGCCTGGGATGCCGCAGGCAACCTGCAAATCAGCCGTCTTTCGTTGCGCGAAATCCTCACCACCGAGACGGGTCAGCGCCTTGAAGTGACCCATCTCAACAGCGGCTATGTCAAAGCGGGAATGGCTCGCTATAACCGGGATTGGGGCTCAAGCTATCAACCGCTCACTGACAACGAGACCATTGTTACCGTGCAGGCCAACCAGGTCACGCGTCACGATCCGGGGGGTACTGCAGGCGATCGCCGTTTCCCCATTCCGACGGCGGGCTATCTGCTTGTCTTTCGCTCGTATCAGACGGGGGTTGCTCGTTTGCCGATGGGTCGCTCGGTGACGCTAGCTGCCCAAACTAATCCGGCTCATTTTGCCCAGTTCCCCTACATTGTCGGCGGCGGTCCACTGCTGCTCAGTAATGGCCAGGTGGTGCTCAACCCGGGAGCCGAGCAGTTTAGTGCAACCTTTGGGCGTCAGGCGGCCTCCCGGAGTTTCATCGGTCAAACCGCTCAGGGCAAATTGATTCTTGGCGTGGTGCATAATCGCCCCAATGGCTCGGGGCCGACGTTGGGAGAATTAACCCAGCTCTGTCAGCGGCTTGGACTGTTGAACGCCCTGAATTTGGATGGGGGCAGCTCGTCGAGTTTGTTCCTCAATGGCAAGCTGGTCGATCGCGACCCTAGCACAGCGGCCCGCGTCCACAATGGCATTGGTGTCTATGTGCCGTGATGGTTGGCTTTTGTAAAGCTACAATTAGGGCGTGTCATCATTTAAAGTTCAGAAGCTTGATGGGACAAGGGACAGAGCGCCCGACCCAAAAAACAGAAAAAGGAGCTGTACGCCAGTCACGTAAGCGTTTGAAATCTAAATGATGACAGCCCCTAAACCGCAGGGCGATCACCTAACGTCCAAGACAAGACTCTGTAACAGAATCCGGAAGAGCATCGCCAGGCCCAGAAACGTTTGCTATGGTTGGCAGTAAAGCCCTTTGATAATGGTGTTGTCGGTCATTACCCATTACTCGAGGGTTCAACCCCATCGCTTTTCGTCCTGATCACCCCCTAAATTCCGAGACCATGACTCAAGTCCAAGACGCGCCTGCTGCTGCTCCCCTCGCGGCTGAATTCAACGGCCTGCTCCAGGGCGGCGAAACCACCGAACGCCCTTGGGGCACGTTTACTGTGCTCGAAGAGGGCCAGGGTTATAAGATCAAACGCATTGAAGTCAAGCCAGGGCATCGCCTCAGCCTGCAGATGCACCACCACCGCAGTGAACATTGGATTGTCGTTTCAGGAACCGCGAAAGTCACCTGTGGTGAGAACATTGAAATTCTCGCCAGCAATCAATCCACCTATGTGCCCCAATGCACCGCCCACCGCCTGGAAAATCCGGGGGTGATCAATCTGGTGATCATTGAAGTCCAAAATGGTGAATATCTGGGCGAAGACGATATTATTCGCTTTCAAGACGACTACAAGCGGAATTAGTGCATGATCCATCTCTCTGCTGCTGCGGCCCAGGAAATCCGACGTTTACAGACCACCACCCATCGCGAGGCCGATTGTCTTCAATTGTCGATCGCCCCAGGCGGCTGTCAGGACTGGGCCTATCGTTTGGCCTTTGTGGCGGCGGCACAGGTGGCTCAAACTGACCTCCAGCTCACGGATCAAGACCTCAAGGTAGCGATCGCCCCCGAACACCTGCCCCATTTAGAGAACTTAACGCTGGACTATGCCGAGGATCTGATGGGGGGAAGTTTCCGCTTTGAGAATCCCAATGTGACCCAGACCTGTAGCTGTGGCCATTCCTTCTCTCACTCAACCACCACCGAAAGTTGAAACGCCATCGGGTCGGCAAAGGCATTGATCAGCACAAGGCGATATTGACCCGATGCCTCAACGCGACCCGACCAGAAGCCGTCACGCCCCGGTTTGAGGAGCAGTTCCCCCCCCGGCGCTTGCACCGCAAAGATCGTCGTGTAGTCGCTGGTCAGGTTAGCCGTCAGGGTTTGTCCGGCCCGTACGTCCAGAGTGTAAACCTGACCTTGGCCGGGTTCAAGCTGGCCTGAACGACGCTCGGGGGCTGCCAGCGCCAAGATCGCCCCATCTCGGCTGAGGGCTTGGGCCTGATCAAAGGCGATCGCCTGCCAGAGCTGTTGGAGAGGCGGGCTCTCCGGCGTCTGGGTGGGAAACTCGGCGGGGAAATAGTTGGCAAAGGCAGCCGCTGTCAAGGTTGCCAGCGTTGCCGCAGAAATTTGCCCCCCGGCCCGGTCGGGGAGGGAATCGGTTTGGGGGTAGCGACCCAAACGGCGGCGGGCATCGCTGGAGAGACTAGCAAGCTGGTTGAGCAGACGCTGAGCCGTGCGATCCCATTGTTCGCGCTCAAGGGGGCCATCGACGGTCACCACAACCCCTGCCGCTGCAGGATATTCCTGGCCATAGGCATATTGCACCAATGCCCGGAAAAAGTCGTAGTTAATCCCCAGTTGGCGGCGTTGGTCGCGCAGGGAGAGGCGACGGGCTTTTTCAGCCTCGCTCCAACGCTCGTCCGGGTCGGGTTCGCCGTCTTCAATGAGGGGAAAGTCCTGGGCCTGGGCCGGATCGGTGACCCCCATGGGATCAGGGGAGAGGTCAAAGTCGGAGAAGACGTTGGGGTCGATGGGGTTTTGACCCAGCCAGGTCTGGCCCAAACCCCAGCCGATCGCCCCGGCCCCGGCGACAAAGCCCACACCCAGGGCAATGCGCAGCGTCCAGCGGCTCAGCCCCAGAGCGGCCTGACGCAGACCCGGCGTGGTCTGAACGGTGTTGAGGGGCTCAAAGTGAACCGGTTTGGGCTTGGCTTTGGGCTTGGTTTTAGCACCCTTGGCCCTCTCCATCGCATCCTGCGCCCCGAGGAGGGAATCCCGGGGAATCCGCCGCAGCAGATGAATAATGCCCTGAACATTCTGGGGGCGATCGCTGGGCTTTTGGGCCAACATGCGCGCCAGGATCGCCTGGAGTTCTGGGCAATGGAGCGGTGTAGCGTCCCAAGCCCAAGCGCCAGTATAGGGGTTGCGCCAAGCGCTGGGGGGCTCCCCGGTGAGCGCATACATCATCGTGGCGGCGATCGCATAGATATCGCTGTAGGTGTAGAGAATCCCCTTCTGGACTTGCTCTAGGGGCGCATAGTCCAAACTGGGCTCCGGGTCTGGGTGAGCCTGCTGGGTGGTGATATCCCCAGCGGCTTCGGCCTGGAGCAGGCTCAAGGCCTGTTGCATGCCGCCAAATTCGGTCATTAGCCAGCGATCGCCCGCTTGATCCAGCTGTAAGGTATCCGGTGAGAGCTGGCGATGAATCACACCCTGGCTATGGATATAGCCCACCCCGTTGAGGAGATGGAGCAGCAACTTCGCCACCTCCCACTCGCTGATAAAGGGGGCCTGCGGCGCCCGCTCCTGTAGCCATTGCCGTAGACTGGGCCCCGTAATCTCGGCCCGCACCACATTCAGCCAGAGTCCCTCTGCCCGGTGCTCTGGCCAAAAATCATAAAATTGCGGCACTTGGGGATGCTGGAGCCGTTGTAAAAAAGCAAATTCCTGTTGACAGTGCTGGATCGCCTGCTTTTGTAGCGCCGATTGGTGGAGCGGCACGTGCAATTGTTGAAGAATCCGGGGCTGATTGTCCTGATGCGTATCCGTCACCCGCAGCCAGCAGGCACCAGCTGTCTCCCGGAGCGTAACCGGGTGCTGGTAGCGATTCCCCAAAAGCGAATCAGCAGAAACAGAAGACGCCATAGTCGGTGTGAATTCCTTTCCCAAAGTTGTAACAGAATTAAGAGGGCAAAATTAGGGGGATAGAGCACCGCAGTTGAATTCGCTTATGATAGTACGCGCTAGGGGCTCTCAGCAGCTAAACCTCAAACAATTTCGCTGACTCGCGTGCAGCCCCTCTCCTGTTTTTGGAGTCGGGCGCTCTAGCGCTTATCTCGTAAGGCTTCTGACTCTAACTGATGACGCACTCTAAAGGGTGGTAAATCCAGAGGGAAATCCAAACAATGGCAGGCAGTACGGTCAAGGCCGACCTATGGCTGAAGGACTACATTACCCCCTGGGATGTATACGAGCACGGCGTGACCGAGATTTTGGTGCATCAGACGACCCCGTTTCAGGAGCTGATGATTCTGAGGACGGGAGCCTATGGCAAGGCGCTGGTGCTGGATGGCAAGTGGCAGTCCTGCACGGGAGATGAGTTTCTCTACCATGAGTCCTTGGTACAGCCCGCTTGCATTGCCCACTGCATTGCTCACCGTATTCCCCACGGTGGGCCGCGCCGGGTACTGATCCTCGGCGGTGGTGAGGGGGCGACGGCGCGCGAGGTGCTGCGCTGGCACAGCGTTGAGCAGGTGGTGATGGTCGATATCGATGGGGCGGTGGTAGCAGCCTGCAAGCAGCATTTGCCAGAAATGCATGCCCAGGCCTTTGATGATCCCCGCTTGGAGCTGGTGATCGGCGATGCCCTGGACTATGTACAGGACTGTGAGCGATCGGGTGCTCAGGCTTGGGACATTATTCTCTCCGACCTGGCCGACCCGATTGAGGACGGCCCGGCCTACCCGCTTTTTACCCAGGAATTTTTTCGTCGGCTCCAGGGCTTGCTCGCTCCTGGGGGCTATTGTGTCGTCCAGGCGGGTTCGGTGGCGCTGGGGGAAATTGTGCTCCATGCTCGGTTGATCAATACCTTGCGGACGGTCTTTAATCAAGTGGTCTCCTATCACTCTGCAATCCCCACGTTTGGGGTGCCTTGGGGGTTTGCCCTCTGTGCCCAGCAGCCCATTGCGACTCGTCCCGACCCAGAGCGGGTCGATCGCCTCCTGGCCGAACAGACCACGGGGGACTTGCAGTTGATTGATGGGGCAACGCTGTTGGGCTTGATGCAAACCCCGAAGTTTGTACGGGCGGCGATCGCGGCGTATCCGGAGGTCTATACGTTGGCTGATCCACCGCAGTTTCCGGGTCAGGGGTTGGGTGTAGGGTCGGTCTCTGGCGATCG
This sequence comes from Cyanobacteria bacterium P01_G01_bin.54, assembly GCA_039180005.1. Lineage (GTDB taxonomy): Bacteria > Cyanobacteriota > Cyanobacteriia > Cyanobacteriales > Spirulinaceae > SIO3F2. Next base: position 18,514 of record JBCDEB010000017.1, read on the forward strand.
CCCTGTAAGCTGAGTAAGATAGTTATACACTATTTTAGCTGTAGTGCTATTTCTTGGAGAGAATGATGAACAGTTGCCCCATGTATTTCCCTACGGTCTTTGAGCTGAACGATGCCGTCTTTCTCAATCAATTAGTTGTAACTGCCTATGATATGTATAGTCAATGGGTGGCGCAGAAAAAGCCCAAAGCAGATGCGTTTAATTGGCAACCTAAAGGTCTCAATCTGACCTACAGCCAACCCATCTGGGGTAAAGATAAGGGTTTTTTTGGCATTTTTAAAGAAACGGAGCCTTTTGCCTTTATCGCTATCCGTGAAGACAAAACGATCTACCTTGTCTTTCGGGGCACAGAATCAACTTTAGATTGGGCCGAAAATATCAAAATAGACCAAGTGGACTATCCGTTGGCATCGGGATATGGCAAGGTTCATCAGGGTTTTTTGAATATTTATGAGTCAATGAGCAGCACGATTCGTACTTATCTGGCGGAAATTTCGGAACCCAGCAAGCTCTATATCACGGGTCATAGTTTGGGGTCTTCTCTGTCTACATTGTCTGTACCCGATATCATTACCAATGCCCCCTATCCGGCCAGCCTACCGGTTCTTCATTACAATCTGGCAAGCCCCCGAACGGGAGACCCCCATTTTGCGACGGCTTATAATGCTAATGGTGTTGTCACCTACCGTGTGGTGAATACCTGTGATATTGTGCCGACCGTCCCCTTGGCAGCAACCATGAGTAAACGGCCTTTGCCTCTCTATGAGCATGTGGGTGTCCCGGTTAATTTCACGGCTCAATATGGCTCGATTGTGACGAATCATAGTGCTGCGGGGTCTTATCTTTATGCATTACAGCATCCGGAGCAACCCCAGGGGAGTGAATGAAGGAACTGTCATGGCTCTGACCAAAGTGAATCAATATCTCTATCAACCCCAAATCCTCAACTGCACCGGCTCTCGATTCCATTGACGCTGCCGTAAAGACTGCCAAATCGTCACAAACCAATGTCTCACCTCTGAAGTCGAGGAGCCCCGATAGCGGCAGAGTAGCCCCTCCCCTTGGGTAGTGGTAATTCCGATTTGGCCGGAGGTGGGGCGGGGAAGGGTGCGTAGTTCAGCGAGCACACTCGGGGCGATCGCCTCCCCCAACCACACAAAAGTGCCGCCGATCGCCGCCCCATTTAACCCATAAGGGCTCTCAATAAGTTGGCGATCGCCCGGTAGCCATTGGCGATCGTTCCATTGCAACTGTCCCGCCTGCCAGACTTCAAGTTGCGATCGCCAGTCCCCTGCATCAAACTGCTCACCCCGAGCCGTGCGCCCAAAGCGGGTGATCTCCCAACCCACAAAGGTCGCCCCCGCTGCCAAATCCACCCGCATCTGGCTCTTATATCGTGCGCCGCGAAAGGCAATCGCCTCCTGGGGGAACCATTCCAAACGGGCCTGAGGCGCAAGGGTGGCGGTGATCTGCTGCTGGGCAATCGGGCCATCGCTGCGGTAGAGCTTGCTGGCGGCGGCAGTGGTAAGCAATACCTGGGCTTGGGGCTGTAAATCAAGCTGAATCTGGAGGCGATCGCCCCCCACAATCCCCCCTGCCGTATGCAGCATCACGGTATGACAAACGGCTGGGCCTTCCGGGTAAAAGGGGCGCTGGACTTTGAGGGGCGATCGCTGGTGCGATCGCCGCAACCGGGTTTGGCCCTGGGCGTAGTCATAGGCCAAAGCCAGTTCTCCCTGCCAGCCCGCTGCTGGGGGTGTCGGTTGGGTCATTTGGGATAGCTGGGAGTCGTTTGTTACAATTGCAGACATCTTTTGCAATCTTGCTCAATGTTATCGGCGTTATCAGAGCTTATCCCCTTTCGGCTGGCGATCGACACTGTCTTTCTCGCTGGAACCGCCCTCTGGGCCCTCGCCCTCTATCTGAGTTTAGCGACTTTCCGAGACTGGGTTGAACTGCAGCTCTATCGTTGGTTTGGCTTTGCGGAGCGCTTTATGTATTTCTCTGAGGAGGAATATGAGCAGACGCGGGAGGCACGGGAGGCCCAAAATGCGTTCTATGCAGCCACGCTGGGGATTGTGCCCTTTCTGGTGCTGGGGAGTCTGTGCAACTGGGGTATGGTCTGGAGCCTGGGACGCAGTTGGGCGATTAGTGTGGGTATTCTCGCCTGTGTCACCTGTGGTATCTATGAGCTGGGGCGACGGGCGGGGAAGCAGGGAGAATAGTCGGCCGGGTTAGCACAAATTTTAGGCAACGGTGGGACTCGCGATGGCGCTTCAATACAAATTCATTAAAGTCTTTGAGTCAGGACAGCTTGCTCTATCAGAACGCCCGAAAATCAAGGAGATTAAGAGACTGAAAACGGATCGTTGCGATCGCATCGTCAGCATTCTTAGCGGGCGTGGCGAACATGCGCAGCGACTCGGCTCAGAAGTCGAGTCTCAGGGAATGCAATGGACATGGGTGAAAGTCAGCACCGCCAACCATCCCTCGACAACGGAAAAAATATTGCTCAGAAACGCGAGCCTGTTGGTACGAGAGGCGTTGCAATTGGGCGAGTTTGTTCTAATCCATTGCTCGGCTGGTTTGCATCGGACAGGAATATTGGCTTACTGTGTGCTGAGAAATGGGGGTCTATCTCATGACGAGAGCCTTGACCTTATGTGTATGATGCGGAAAAAGACCACCTTGGCTCTGGAAGACAAATATTTAGAGTTGGCAAATCAGCTTATGCTTGGCTAGTGCAGCGTCAACTCTACATTGTAGGTTGGTGTTGAGGGTCGCGAAACCCAACACAGACAATGCTGATACTAGTTTACTCTAACCTTCGGGAACGTCAAAGGCAAACGAGAAAGCTTCGCCCACATAGTTCAAGTTGAGCTGCTCGACACCCCCTCATGTCACGCTTGACAAAGCACTAGCGTTCATATTGTTGGAGAATTTAGGAAAAGCCACTAGAATTAAACGCATCGAGTTTTGAGGGCTTCAATTGTATGAGTGGTGAACATGCCGAACCGGAATTCGAGTACTCGCATCAACAACAACCGAACCACGATGAAGCACAGAAGCCAAAGCAACCCGAGATTCCCCCGCCAACCCTTGCCGAACAAGAAGCTAGAGCAGCCAACCTGCCTGATTTGGTTCAGCAGGCGCTAACCCGCAAGAGTGGCTCACCCGCTGCAGCAAGACCCAAACAAGAAGATCTAGCCACTCTGAGCGAGAGCGAAACCCAGAATGCCACAGCAATCGGCACTGCTGACTGGGCTCAAGCCGCTTTGACACGAGCTGGGGAGCAAAAAGGAAGGACACAAGAGCTAGACATAGACAAACTCAAACGACGGATTGTCTCTCTGGGTGAGAGCGCAACCCGAGAATATAGCGCCGCGCAAGCAGCCCTAGCTGTAGGAAATCAACCTCAGCACCATGAGCATCTAGAGACAGCAATCACCTATCTCCAACTCTGCACGACATTCATCGAACAAGTCCTAGCTGAGATTGCTGTGCCAGCCCGGCGAGAGGCGTATTTTTCAGGCGTCAGGCAATATTATCAGGTTCAGATTCAAGTCCTGATGGCGCTCCATCAAGCGGATTCAACAGCAGGCTACGATGTCCAGGCCTTTGAAGTGAGCGAGGGGAGTCGGGCGCGGCTCCACAATGAGCAGTTAGTCCGAGCAGGTTCAGGCATTAATATTCGCCAAGGGGCTCATCCGGCGCTTCTGGCCCGTGAGCAAGAACTGCTGAATAAAAACCGACGGACTGCTGAAGAAGCGGCGGAGCTGAAGGGAATTCGAGAGCGGATGGAAAGTGAAGCGTATCAGGATATTGACTATTATGACCCCCTGAAACTAGCGGAAATTCAGAATGAGGTTCTGGATGAAGAAACTGCCTTAATTTATTATTCAGTCCATTCAGATAAGGTCTTCGTTTGGGTTGTCACACAGGAAAGTTTCTTTACTTGTGAATTAGTAACGAATGAGTCCGAGCTACAAAAACTCATGGAGGAGAGGCTAGAGTACTTTAGAGATATTAGTTCCCAAGCTCCCCAAAGAGCAGAGGAAGAAGAGCGTGAATCATTGTTGGGTGAGGCATTGATACAACCTGTGCTAGATGAGATTCAAGCACAGAACTGTTCTCGAATCGTAATTGCAGCAGAGGGAGCACTGAAAAACTTGCCATTTAGCACTTTGATAATTCGGAATAATGTAAATCACGAAAACTATCTAGTAGAAGACTATGAAATTGTCTATATTTCTTCTTCAACCAGCATTGCAATCTCCCGTGAACAAGCCGAAGCACAGGTTACTGAACTAGATCCCGATGCATTGGGAATATTTGCCCTTGGTAATTTTTCCGGGCAGCCTGTATTACCCTTTGCGCCTATTGAAGCAGCTACTATTCAGCATTATAATTCTGATAATACCAATCTCTATATTGGAGATGAAGCAACTGAAGAAAACTTCATTGATGCAACTGCGACTTACACCATCTTACATGTCGCGACTCATGGTCAGTGGCGGCCTCGCTACTCCTGGGGCAGTGGTCTTATCTTAAGAGATGATTCAGGGCAAGATGATATGCTGACACAGCGTGAAATTCCTGCCACAACAATCAGCATGTCAACGCAACTGCTTGTGCTGAGTGCTTGTGACACTGCTGCTGGAGGTTCTGAGGAGTCTGTTTCCATTGCTCATACTTTCACTCGAAACGGTATTCCTCGAGTAATAGGTACACTTTGGAAAGTGAGTGATGCAGGGACAATGCGATTTATGGAATTTTTCTATGAAGCACTTTTTGAAAACAATCAATCTCCCTCTGCTGCGCTTCAACACGCACAGAAAAAAATGATCGCCCTAACAAGAGACTCAGCTAATGCAACCGTGGAACATCCACATCCAGAAGGAAGAGATGTACCGATAAACAATGATCCCTTTTTCTGGGCAGCTTTCAAACTGGTGGGTGACTGGCAATGGCCGCCTCGCTTCTAGTAACGAGCTAGTAGAATAAGCTGACAAGTCAATCTCTAGTAAACAGAACCAAACCGGCTAATAATTAGTATTGGTTCTATTCATAACCCAACATGTTTACGAACAACAGGAATTCCATTGCCAGTCGATTGTTAGCTGCATCACTCTGCTTCATTAGCCTTTCTTACTCAATTCCTTCGCAAAATGTTCAAGCCATGGGCTCTTCCTATGAGAAGTGCTCACAGCCCCCGGGAAATATAAATTTCATTGCTGAACATTCTCTAGGTCTGAATGTCTCAAAAATACCTGTGAATATCAGCCGGGATACAACCCACTATGTTAGCCACATCAATATTGCCTGGAGTCCCGATGGGCGTTTTTTTGCCAGAAAACTATTTATAAAGCCAGAGCGAAAGACTTCTCTTCTTCAAATCTTTGATGCTGGGACAGGCAATATTATAATCCAACGTGAACTGGAAGGCCAAATCGATGAAATGTTTTGGAGTCCAGATAGTCAGTCTCTCGCTTTTCCAGTATTTGGTAACGGTGAGACTAGAGTACAGCTTCTTAACCTGATAACCCAAGAAGATCAGTTCGTTGAGCTTGAAAAAAGGATTGAGTTGATCTCTCAATATCCAGGAATAGAGTGGAGTCCCGACAGTCAGCACTTTGCAATTGTGGGAGAATTTCAAAATTCACATCAGTCGGAAAACTCAGTCCAGATAATTTCGATACGAGGCTCATCTCCTAGCGGTAAAGTTATTTATGAAGGGGGCGGTGTGGGCGATCTGGCTTGGAGTCCAAATAGTTCAGAGCTTGCCATTGCACACCTTGTTGGATTTAATTATGTTGTCAGCATCTTTTCATTGCGTGAACAAAATAGATTAGAAATCCCTAATTCAGTTGGAATCGACTCTGTTGAATGGTTTGGAAATAACAAGCTACTTATAGTTGGTAGTAGAGAGATTGGCTTGATCGACTTTACCAATAACAATGAATTCATTAATACACCACCGGACTTGGGATTTATTATTGCCTTGAGTAATAAGAGGCAATATTTTGCAGTGAGAACTTATGATCAAGATGAAATATATGATTATCTTGGCACTACAACAAGAATATTTGATCTAGAGACGAATGAATTCGTTTTTGAGACACCGCAGGGTCGATTTCGAGGTGATCAGTATTGGTCTCAAATAATGTGGAGCCCAGACGACAAATATCTAGCAATTAATGATGCAGAATGTGGTCTTTCTGTCTATGCAACTGTAACAGGAGATTTGGTCTTTCACACCTCAATGGTTGAGCATAATATTTCTGGGCGACCGCTGATTATGTTCGGATTGAGTTGGAGTCCAGATAGTCGATATCTGGCAATGTCTGGAGAAGATGGGGATTTTCGAATTATTAATCTTGAAACCCAACGTGAAGTTGCACGAATTGAGCATGGCTCGACAGCTTATTTTGTTCTCTGGAGTCCTGATGGCCAAAAGATTCTGATGTCAGGTGAGTATGGGGAATTTATAATTGAGCTTGAGAGATAGTGGAGTACATATGTTTTTTGGGAATTAAATATGTTACTCATTGAGTCTATGAGAGATAGAGAATGCAGATAAAAATTGCTATTTCTTGGCAATTTGCAAGCCCGGAATCCCTTTTAGCCCTCGGTTTAAATGTGCCATGTAGATATCAACGTGACGATTGGGAACCGTGAGTACACAACCATGGCGATCGAGAAATAACGAAACCAAACCCGATCGCGCCGCCTGTAAAATTTTCGGATGGGTCAGCTTGCGATGTACCGTGCTCATGTCTGTGGCAGTAATAATAATGTCAGTTGCGTTAGCCATTTTGAACCCCATACTTACGAATGGATAGATCAGTTAATCGACAGAAGGTTTTGTTTTTTAGAATAAGAGACTGACATTGCCACATTGGATAATTCATTTTTCTATACCCAAAAAATGAATCCGGACGAATCAAACCGTCTCGAGGTTGACTGGGCAAGCGCCTCTGGACAGTCTCCCGCCCCCACAAGCAACCGATTCGCATAAACCCCCCCTACCGTGGTAGGGGTATCCTAATACCGCCCAGCGGCTCCCGCCTTCTACAATTGACAACAGAGAAGCGGCTCAGTCATTGGTCATGCAAGATCCAGAGCCGATCGTTAGAGCGTCGGGTTTAACTCAACCCGTATTATTTCTGGAGGGAGGAAATTGCCATGCAACCCAGCAACCCCAATCAGTTTACCGAGAAAGCCTGGTCGGCGATTGCCAGTACCCAAGACATTGCTAAGCAAAGCCGCCACCAGCAACTGGAGAGTGACCATCTCCTTGCTGCCTTACTAGCAGACAATGGTTTGGCGACCAGCATTCTGACCAAAGCCGGGGTGAATCTTGCTCAGTTTCGCGATCGCCTGCAAACCTTTACCCAGCGACAACCCAAGGTGTCTGGGCCCAGTGACTCCCTCTATCTTGGGCGTAGCTTAGATGCCCTGCTCGATCGCGCCGAGAAGCAGCGTAACGCCTTTGGCGATGACTATATTTCTGTCGAGCATTTGGTTTTGGGCTACCCCCAGGACGATCGCATTGGGCGTAGTCTCTGCCAGGAATTTAGCCTGACCGAAGCCAAGCTCACCGAAATCATTAAGCAAATCCGAGGTAATCAGAAAGTGACGGATAAGAACCCCGAAGGCAAGTACGAATCTTTGGAGCGCTATGGGCGAGAGCTGACGGAGCTCGCCCATGCGGGTAAGCTCGACCCGGTGATTGGACGGGATGATGAGATTCGTCGTACCGTTCAAATCCTCTCCCGCCGTACCAAAAATAATCCAGTGCTGATCGGCGAGCCAGGGGTAGGGAAAACCGCGATCGTAGAAGGTCTAGCCCAGCGAATTGTCAATGGCGATGTGCCCGAGTCCTTGAAAGACCGCAAGGTGGTGAGCCTGGATATGGGAGCGCTGATTGCGGGGGCAAAATATCGCGGCGAATTTGAGGATCGCCTCAAGGCGGTACTCAAAGAAGTGACCGAGTCGGAGGGGCAGATTATTCTTTTTATCGACGAAATTCACACGGTTGTCGGGGCAGGCGCGACTCAGGGGGCGATGGATGCAGGCAACTTGCTCAAACCGATGCTGGCCCGGGGCGAGCTGCGCTGTATTGGTGCAACGACCCTCGACGAATATCGCCAGTACATCGAAAAAGATGCAGCTCTGGAGCGGCGCTTCCAGGAAGTGATGGTCAATGAGCCCAGCGAAATCGATACAATCTCGATTTTGCGGGGTTTGAAGGAGCGCTACGAAACCCACCATGGGGTGAAGATTTCCGACAATGCCCTGGTGGCTGCCGCCACGCTCTCGAATCGCTATATTAGCGATCGCTTCCTACCCGACAAAGCCATTGACTTGATGGATGAATCGGCGGCCAAACTCAAGATGGAGATCACCTCCAAGCCCGAGGCCCTTGATGAAATTGACCGCAAGATCCTGCAAATTAAGATGGAGCAGCATTCGCTCAAAACCGAGACCGATGCCCTCTCCAAAGAACGACTGGCGGATCTAGAGCGTGAACTGGCCAATTTAGAAGAGTCCCAAGCAACGCTGCGCAGCCAATGGGAACTGGACAAAGCTGAGATTGACCAGCGCCAAAAAATTCAGGAAGAGATTGACCAGATTCAGGTGGAGATCCAGCAGGCAGAGCGGGACTATGACTATAACCGCGCGGCTGAGCTGAAGTACGGCAAACTCGCTGCCCTAGAGGCCCAACTGGGCGACATTGATGCCAAACCCAGCAACCGAGAGAATTCTCTGCTGCGGGATGAGGTGACCGACGCAGATATAGCTGAAATTATCTCCAAATGGACGGGCATTCCCGTCAGTAAGTTAGTGCAGTCGGAGAAGGACAAGCTCCTGAACCTGGAAGATGAACTGCACGAGCGCGTGATTGGCCAGGATGAGGCTGTGACGGCCGTGGCGGATGCAATCCAGCGCTCCCGTGCCGGACTCGCTGACCCCAATCGCCCGATCGCCAGCTTTATCTTCCTTGGGCCCACGGGCGTTGGCAAAACCGAACTGGCCAAAGCCCTAGCCAAGAGCCTCTTCGATACGGAGGAGGCGATCGTCCGCATTGATATGTCGGAATATATGGAGAAGCATAGTGTCTCCCGGTTGATGGGTGCGCCACCGGGATATGTAGGCTATGAGCAGGGTGGTCAGCTAACAGAGGCGATTCGCCGCCGGCCCTATTCCGTGATCCTGTTCGATGAAATCGAGAAGGCCCATGCTGATGTGTTTAATGTGATGCTGCAAATCCTCGACGATGGACGGCTGACCGATGCTCAGGGTCATACGGTGGACTTCAAAAATACGATCATCATTATGACCAGCAATATTGGCTCCCAGCATATTTTGGAGCTAGCCTTTGATGAGAGTGAAGCGGATTATCGGGGCATGCGCGATCGCGTTATGGATGCAATGCGGGCCAATTTCCGTCCGGAATTTCTCAATCGCATCGATGAAATTATCATCTTCCGCAACCTGATGAAGTCCCAGCTGCGCCAGATTATTACCCTGCAAATTGGCCATCTCAATCGCCGCTTAGACCAGCAAAAGCTGGTACTCAAGGTGGCCGATGGGGCGTTGGATTATCTTGCAGAGGTGGGCTATGACCCAGTTTATGGTGCTCGCCCCCTGAAGCGAGCAGTGCAGAAATATCTGGAGACGGCGATCGCCAAGGAAATTCTGCGTGGCAAGTATCAACCCCATGACACCATTTTTGTGGATGTGGCCGAGTCCGGCGAGGCGCTGCTCTTTAAACGGCTGCCAGCTCAGTTGATGAAGTTGTAACTCGCTCGCTACCGGACTCCAGCCCAGACCCGCCTGCAATGTCCCCGTTCATTCACAGGCGATCGGGTCTACCCATGAGAGAGCAGAGCGGTTGATCCAGTATCTGCATGAACGTTGTCGGGAGAAAACCCCATAGAATGAACAACCCAGGCCCTGTCCCAACCCAATTAAGATCCGTGATTTTCGGGATGGAGTCTGTACCCCTACAGGGGGATCGACCCTGTAGGGAAAGGGGGCCGAGGATCTGAGATCCGTAATTTCCAGGATGGGGTCTGCACCCCTACAGGGGGATCGGCCCTGTAGGGAAAGGGCCAAGAATAGAAGACATGTAGGTTATAAAACCCCAAAAAAAAACCCAACTGTAGAGTTGGGCTTCATCAGGGTGCAAAACTAAAGATTAAAGAAATGGGTCAGGGCTTAAGGCAGATCATCAATTAACGCCAGAAGCCTGACGAGACAGGCGATAGAGCGTTCGAACCCAAAAACAGTAGAGGGACTGTAAGCGAGTCATAACAGAAGTTCAACGGATGAGATCCCCTAAGCAAAGGTAATCTGGCCCTGACGAACCGATCGCAGCAGTCGGTCAATCGCACGGCGCTCATCCTCATCTAAATGTTCTTTCAAAATGGCGGCCATCAGGCCGTAGCGATCGTTCTGGGTGAGGGTTTTTGTATCAGCCGTCTGGGCCGAAATCGCGGCAATCGCACCTGGGAGGGGTTGGTGGTGGAGCATGAGCATGGGTTGGGGTTGGCAAAAGAAACCAAAGAGATCTTGGACTCTAGACCCTTATCAGTATTATTTGGTTGCTTTTACGTAAGTATTACTTTTTGATTCAGTAAATTCTGTGACAACTCCGGCTCACTCAATGTGAACTCACACAGTGTTAAGACTGATCCAAATGTGAGGTGACAGGTGACAAGATAGTTTAATATGAGTGATTGAAATCACAGACAATTCTTGACCCTCTAAAAAACAGAGGTTAGAGTAGTGGTAAAAACATTTTGACAACTTGTTTCGAGAGCATCCAACTTTTGCCGATTCACTTCTGAGTGTGACTCTCAATCCGTCCAAACCCTTATCCCCAGCCCTTCTACCTGGGGAGAAGGGAGCGTTTCCTCTACCTAGGGAAAGGATTAGGGTTAGGGGTTGCATAATTGAGATGTTCCCCTAGTTTCCCCCTGCCAATGCGTGATACTTAGCATGAGTTCTGGTGCATGGGAGTCGTTTAGACGGTACGAGTCTGGATGAATAGGGTATATTCGGACGCGTACCTCTCTTCAGTTTGTCCGCCATGCTCGATCGCATTCTGAACATCATTACTGAGAGTTTTGATGATCTTGTCAGCAGTGGTGTCAAGCTGATGCCCGCCCTGCTCGCGGCCCTAATTGTCCTTGCTCTGACTCGCTACATCGCCCAACTCACCCATAGCCTGGCCAGAAAGCTGGCAACCCCTGCGATCAAAAGTCGTTCGATCCAATTGTTGGTGATCAAGCTGACCGTTATTAGCACTTGGGCGAGTGGGGTTCTCTTTGCCAGTGTGATTATTTTTCCGGGCTTGAGTTTGGGGGATCTGGTCGGTACGTTTGGCCTCGGCTCTGTGGCGATCGGCTTTGCCTTTCAAGATATTTTCAAGAACTTTCTATCCGGCATCCTGCTGCTGCTGCAAGAGCCTTTTGCCATTGGCGATCAAATTGCGGTTGGTGATTACGAAGGCACGGTGGAGCGGATTGACATCCGTACGACGACCCTGCGGACTTACCAAGGTGAAGAAGTCTTACTCCCCAACTCTGATGTCCTGACCAGTGCCGTCCAGGTACGCACTGCCTTTGAGCATCGCCGCACCGATCTGGCGGTGGGCGTGGACTATAATACGCCGCTTAAGTCGACGATCGCCCTGCTAGAGACCACCCTCGCCCAGATTCCCACCGTGGTCCCCCATCCCCCGGTAGAAGTTGATGTGGCCAGCTTTGGCGATAGCTCGATTGACTTTTTGGTGCGCTATTGGACGCGATCGGATCAAGCTTCAGTACGACGGACCCAAACCCAAGCTATCGTTGCCATTAAACAGGCCTTTGATCAGTCCAATATCTCCATTCCTTATCCGATTCGAACGCTCTACTTCTTCAACCAAGATCAATATAAAGATACACAGCCCAAGGGATAAGCATTCAGAGTTCAAAGTTCAGAGTTTCTAAGTCCGCCAAGGGCGGCCCCAAAAGCAGCAGAAACCTTCTCCTAAGAAGTGTAGTGAGCTGACTCACCTCTCCCCTTGGTCAAGGGTACTTCTCTGGTCGAAGCTTTTAATCCAGAAATCCCCTCTCGGAAGGGGTGGTCTCGCGTAGCGACGACCGGGTTGAGTCGGATGTCGGCCACTAATGCAGCTTTTGTTTCTTGGCAATGCTTGTGCAACGGCATTCTGGAGCGGTTGAACGGACGGCTTAAATCTGCCTATCGGTTGAGTCAAGATCTCTCTTTGGGGTGACGTGCACAACTATTGCTATTGCTATGGTGAGCCTGAATTTTAGGTTTTTACGATTAACAGATTGCTATGCTTGAGCAACTCCTTGAAACTGTCACGACGAGCCTGCAAGAGCTCGTCGGTAGTGGCGTCAAACTGCTTCCGTCTCTGCTCTCCGCGCTGATTATTTTGGGTATTACCGGCTATGTCGCGCAAATCACCCGCAACCTTGCCCAGAAATTTTTGCAACAGACCACGCCTAGCCGATCGCTCCAACTCTTGGGCATCAAAATTTCCGGGATTGCAGCCTGGGTCATTGGTGTCCTTTTTGCGGCGGTGCTGGCCTTTCCCGGTTTAAGCCTTGGTGATCTCATTGGCACATTAGGTCTGAGTTCCGTGGCGATCGACTTTGCCTTTCAAGATATCTTTAAAAACTTTCTGGCGGGCATCCTGCTCCTGCTGCAAGAACCTTTTGAAGTGGGCGATCAGATTATCGTTGGTGACTACGAGGGAATCGTAGAACGGATCGATATTCGTACCACCACCCTGCGAACTGGCCAAGGTGAAGTGGTGCTACTGCCCAATTCAGAGGTATTTACAAGTGCTGTTCAGGTGCGAACCGCCAGCGAGCATCGCCGTACCGATCTTGCGGTCGGCGTTGACTACAACACTTCGCTAACCAATGCCATTGATATTTTGGAGAACACCCTGGCTCAGGTTCCTGGTGTGGTGCAAACCCCAGCGCCCGAAATGGATATCGTCAGTTTTGGCGATAGCTCAATCGACTTCTTGGTGCGCTACTGGACATCCTCAGATCAAGCTGCAGTGAACCGAACCCAAACCCAAGTTATCGTTGCCATTAAGCAAGCCTTTGATCAGACGGGAATTTCCATTCCCTATCCAATTCGATCGCTTTATTTTTTCAATCAAGAGCAATACAGCGAAGCAGTACCTAAGGCTTGAAGATTATAAATTGTGTTCTGATGACAGTCGTGTTTTTAGGTTTGATTGATAAACCTTGTCTACGGGGTATCCTGGGGCCTTGTCTGTAAAGGCACTGCCTTTCTACCCCGATGCAGTTTGGGGCAACCACGGGGGGATTGCCCCGACAGTATCTCGAAAACTACACTTCTCAACTGGGTCTTGATTTACATATCCTCTGGGAGCATCCCACTTTTACCAGTATTGCCCTCATCCCCCAACCCCTTCTCCCCAATTTGGGAGAAGGGGAGCCAGATGCAAAGTCCCTCTCCCAAGCTTGGGAGAGGGATTTAGGGTGAGGGCTGTCAAGCTGGAATGTACTCTATCCTCTCAGCAGAGAGTCCCCTCGATCACGGAAGGAGATGAATTAAAGCAGAAGAAACTTTGAAGAACAGTTTCTTCTACCTTGCCGTTGACCGAGAGCAAATGTCAAGGTGCTTCTAAGAAACCTTGAATGCACGTTCCGTATAGCTATCCGTCAATGTCTGAACAGCAGGTGAAACAGGAATATCATGGGGAGAATATTGAGGAAGGTACGTTTGTTTTAGATTCGGCAATAAATGCTTTATCGCCAACTTAGTCCACCTCCAAAGTCGCTTCATACGCCCTGGCCAACCACCATACTTAACAAATGCCTCCTTCCCATCTTGTCTTAGCATGACTTGTGCACAACGAACCATGAACTGTAACAAATGGAATTGAGAAATCAGGCTAACCTTCAAGCGAAAAAAGTAGTCACTGTATAACTCATAATAAGCATCATACAAGACATTGCGGTGCTCAACCTCCTCACAAAAGTGCCATGTATAAATATCCCCTAGCGGATTCGTCATATCTTGCATCATTCCAGTTTCATACATGAAGACTACGACTGGAAACGTTAAACTCTCGAACCCTTCTCCAAATGCCACGTTAAACTTGAGTCCTTTGGCTGTAAAACGTGCATAGTCTTCTGCCACCTCTTTCTCGAGTTCGGCCAATCCTGGATACAGTTTACGAACCTTTTCATTGACTAAGTTATGCTGTTGGTGATGTTGACATTCCTGGCGACAGAACTGCTTCATGTCATGCAATAATTCTGGATCGGTCACTTTTTTTTGTGCCAACCGATTGTTCTTGATTAAATAGGGTTCTAAGTAAGGCAAGATCATCGAAAGTCCAACTAGCAGGTAAGACATTTCTGGCTCACCTGGTAAAACCATTGGATCGATTTCATCAGGAACGTCGAACTTCAAATAGCGAACGTTTATATCTGTCATAAAGCTCCATGAGAAATGGCTACAAATAATCAAAAAGTAAGGGATTTACTCCTACTACAATATGCATCTAGCCAAGTAGATCATGGTGTATACATAAGCTGAATTTGAGCCCTCAAGCCACAAATTTGCATACACGACAAACTGAGTTTGGAGATGCTAAATCAATCAGTGCGTTCCTCAGTTCCGCACCAATGGATAAGAAGGAAATATTTTTCCCCTCTGGGCCGATCAAGTTAGATAACAAAACCCTCCCCTCAATCCCTAAAAGTGCCAACTCAGGCACGTTTAGGTCTTAACCACTCATCGAGTCGTCTAGCTATCTACTACATTCAAGCTAACGTCTCTAAAATGGATTGTCAACACTTAAAATCCAACTTCAATGTGAGCCCGTGTTATTCAGTAGCCACTGATACCATGACTATTTGAGGATGTTTAATGTAGTGACAGAGCTGGGTATTTTCAGGGAGCAGCTCTTGAGTCAGTGTTATTTCGTAGTGACAAAATATCGATATAAAATCGGTAGCCAGATGCTCTATATAATCCCAAACGCTTTGCTGAGCAAGGATTTCACAATACTGAAAATGTCTTGACCCCGTCAGTTTGGCAATCACACAATCGGTTGGAAACGCAGACTATCATTCGATTTCTGGGTATTTCCACTGAAACCAAATTCAACTCATCTTTACAAACAGCTATTTATTTTAGCGGGTTTCTATCCACTCATTTTGATTGCAGCGAGAATTTGGATTAGGACATTCTAGAAAGCCCAAACGGGAGCATCCCACTGTTACCAACATTGTCCTCATCCCCCAGCCCCTTCTCCCCCCTTCGACAGGCTCAGGAACCGGGGAGAAGGGGAGCCAGATTCAAAGTCCCTCTCCTAAGCTTGGGAAAGGCGATGCCCTGAGCTTGTCGAAGGGGATTTAGGGTGAGGGCTGCCAAACTGGGGTGCACCCGCTCAAACCCTCTGCTGGTGGGCAATGCCCACCCAACGCGATGGCTTAACTATCTTTCTTTTTGCGATAGAAGCCCGTGCTGCTTTGGGTTCATGTTTAACCTCACCATAATCTTTAGATCATTCAATTTTAAAGTTATTACAGCAGAAGTGGAGGCAGCTTATGCAGCTGCCTCCACCTTTAATTCATGTCAGATTGTTCTAACCTTGAGTAACCGAGGCGGTAAGCGGTAGGGTAAGCCTGCTGAACTGATACCCGCGCGACGGAATACCTCCGCTCAGCGCTCGCCTGCGCGACGGAATGACCGATTGATGTTCGTCAATTCAACTAGGGTGCGTCATCAGTTAGAGCCAGCAGTCTTACGGGACAAGGGAGGTCGCGCCCGACCCAAACAACAGAAAAAGGGGCTGTAAGCCAGTCACCGAAATGGTTTGAGGTTTAACTGATGACAGCCCCTCCTAGCCCAGTGCTGTTTCAATCGTCGCCCGCAGATCGCCATCATCTGGGGTTACTTGTGGCTCAAAGCGCTTGACCACCGCACCATCGCGGCCCACCACAAACTTGCCAAAGTTCCAGGCAATGTCATCGCCCGTGCCGATGAGGAACTGGTAGAGGGGGCTGCGGTTGGTGCCGTTGACATCTTGCTTCTCGAGCAGTGGAAAGTTGACGCTGTACTTGCTGTGGGTGAAGTCTTTAATCTCGTCGGGGGAACCGGGTTCCTGTTTGCCAAATTGGTTGCAGGGCACACCGATGATCACGAAACCGCGATCGCTGAACTCGTTTTGCAGTGTCACTAAACCCTCATATTGGGGGGTTAGACCACAGGCGCTGGCCACATTCACAAACAGCACCACTTTGTTGTCGACCACCTCGGGGGAGAGGGGCGTACCATCAAGGGTGGTTAGGGAGGACGGTAAAGGCATAACTGTAATTGAGTGTGTTTACGTTTTGTTACAAATTTGATTATCCCCCAGGTTGGGCATTCTGTAGCCCAAACCCTCCCCTACGGAGGTTTTAGATCAAGATAGCCCTACCGCACAAATTGGGGCATCACCTCAGCTGCCGTCAACAGACCAGTGATGCCCTTCTGGTATAGGTTTACCCCGGTCTTGAGGTAGCCAAAGGCGGGGCCACAGACATTCGCGGCCATGCTGGTTTCATCGCCAAGAGTAAAGGTATGGGTGGAGATTTTGCCCTCGAAGGTGCGACCCGTCACTTGAACATTGGTGCTCAGGGGTTTCTTGGCGTTGCGGGTATCGACAATGCCGCCAACGGTGACGCGATCGCGATCGCAGATTCCCGCTAGCTCCAACATAATGTCATCGGCATGTTCCATATTCTCCAGCTTGAGAATGCCGTTGGTTTCATCGAGGAGCGCGGCGACCTCTGCATCGGTCATGGCTTTAGCCTGCTCGACGGTAAAGCCGGGTAGGTGGGCAATGTCTTCGCGAATAGTGGCGCGGTAGGCGGCCCAATTGGCAATGCCCACCCCAAACGTGATCACGACCTGGTGAATCTGGGCGTAGCTCTGGGCGGCGATCGTGGCGGCGGCAGTGAGCAGTCCAGGGGTGGCACCGCAGCCCGTGAGGTAGGTAATGCCAGCATCTTGTAGGGTCTGACGCATCTCCAAAAGCTGTTCCATCGCGCTGGTGCGCTTCAGGGCATCCACCAGCACCCCCTGCCAGCCCGCGTCAATAAATTGCTGCGTTACACTGGCCATGAAGGTATTGGGCAGGTTGGGCAGAGCGAGGAAATAGCCGTCCACATCGGCTGTACGGATTAATTCGGCAATACTGTCGTTGCTCAATGTACCCACGCCATTGGCATAGCCGATAGAGCCCTGCTCCTGATAAGCCGCCGCGCAGCTGTGCCAATCCAAGCCCTCTGGGGCAACCGCATAACCTGCCTTGTCTGCTGCGGCCACCCACCGCATTTCTTGCTTGGGGGCGAGAATTTGCGCCGCCGCTTGACCGAGCCCGCCGAACCCGAGTACACCAACCTTGATCATCCTGACCTCTTCTGAAAATCCAAACAGTCCTTTATCATACCGTTCGCGTTTGCCCCCACCGCTGCCCTTGCAACATTTCGACAGGCATTGCCAGGCAGGCACAGACAACAAACGTAGCGATTGCGCTCACGGTTTCCGTCCCGCCTTAGCTTAGCTCCTGAGGAATCATCTTTTGCCAACCGACTTGTCCTGTAATCTCACGGATTAGTATTCGAAGATATTGCAGTTATGATCGAGCCATCGCTCCATGTTTTTACTCCTCTACCCAACGCCCATTTCTTAACGCCAATCTTTTATGACGGTTGACATCAATGTTTTTTGGATCATTCTCTGTGCGGTACTGGTGAGTACGATGCAAGCTGGCTTCTGCTGCCTGGAGAGTGGTTTGGTGCGGGCTAAAAATAGCATCAACGTCGCGATCAAAAATCTGGTTGATTTTTGTATTTCCTGCTCAATTTTTGCGCTAGTTGGCTTTCGGCTGCTGTTTGGTGAGGGCTCGGGTTGGTTAGGGCTGGCGTTACCGAGTATGGCAAGCTGGAGTAGCTATGACTACGCGTTTTTTCTGTTTCAGCTCACCTTTTGTGGCACGGTTACGACGCTTGTTTCGGGGGCGGTGGCCGAGCGGATGCGCTTTTCGGGCTATTTTATTACGGCTGCTATTTTGGCGGGATTGGTCTATCCAGTGACTGGCCATTGGGTTTGGGGCGGACTCTGGCAGGAACACACACCGGGTTGGCTGGCCCAACTCGGGTTTCATGACTTTGCGGGCTCGACGGTCGTGCATAGTGTGGGGGGCTGGATGGCCCTGGCGGCGATCGTGATCATCGGGCCCCGGATTGGCCGCTTTGAACCGCCGTCTCGCGCCATTCAAGGTCATAATCTACCGATCGCCGTACTGGGAGTCTTTCTCCTCTGGTTTGGCTGGTTTGGCTTCAATGGGGGCAGTCTGTTCGCCCTGGCCGATCCCGTGCCCCGGATGCTAGTAAATACTGCCCAGGGCGGCGCAGCAGGCGGGCTCACGGCGCTGCTGACCACTTGGCTGATTCACAAGCGGCCGCAAGTGCAGATTATTATGAATGGTGTCATTGGCGGCTTGGTGGCCATTACGGCCGGCTGTGACGGGATGACGCCCATTCAGGCCACCTTGATTGGCGGCTTGGGAGGCGTCTTTTGCACCGTTGCCGCAGCGTGGTTGAGTCGCTGGCGGATTGATGATGCGGTGGGTGTTGTGCCGGCCCATTTGGTTTGTGGAATTTGGGGAACCCTGGCGGTCGCCTTTGTGAAAACTCCCCCTGCAGATGGGTTGAACATTGCGTTCTGGCAGCAGTTGGGCATTCAGGTCGTTGGCATCGGCACGGTAGGGGCCTATGCCTTTGGGGTTAGCTTTGGCTTGCTCAGGCTGGTCGATCGCCTCCTACCCCTACGCGTCTCGGCAGACCAGGAACGGCTGGGCTTAAATATCTCGGAACATGGGGCAAGCACTGCGACCCAGGATCTGCTGGCCCATATGAATACCCAGGCCCTCGCCGGGGACTTTAGTCAGCCCGTGTGGGTCGAGCCAGAAACCGACGCGGCGACGGTTGCCTACCATTACAATCGTGTCCTGAGCAAAATTAGCTTGGTCACTGAATCACTCAATCATAGCCGCGATCGCCTGCTCACCATTCTCAATTCGCCAGCCTTTCCGGTGGTGATTAGCAATCCCCAAACCGGCCAGTTACATTTCATTAATGAGCGGGCAGCCGAACTCTTGGGCTTTCCCCTGGTTGAGGCGGTGCAGCAGAATGAGCGCCATTTTTGGCAGCGTCCCCGGGAGCGGGAAATCTTCCTGAGAAAAATTCACAATAGCAACCCGACTGTTGATTTTGAAGCCGAACTCAAACGACTCAACTATGGGGTGTTTTGGGCCTTGATTTCGGGCACAACCTTGCTCTATGACAATGAACAATGTGTGCTGTTTTCCTTTAATGACATTTCCCATCGTAAACAGATGGAAGATGAACTCAAGCGCCTGGCCGAAACGGATGCCTTGACAGGGGTTTACAATCGCCGCTCATTTCTAGAGCTGGCCGAAATAGAGGTACGCCGGGCGAGCCAAGAAAACCGGCCGCTAGTCGTGCTGATGCTAGATGTCGATCGCTTTAAATGGATCAACGACACCTTTGGTCATCCCTACGGTGACAAGATTCTGAAATTGGCGACGGATACGTGCCAGGAGACTTTGCGCGAGGAGGGAATTTTTGGACGCTTTGGCGGTGAAGAATTCGCGATTCTGCTGCCTAATACCTATATGGATACCGCCCAAGTGGTGGCCGAATGCCTGCGTCAAGCGATCGAAGGATTGAGCCTTGAAGAGGGCATCCGGAAATTCACCTTAACCATTAGCGTGGGTGCGACGGAACTCCGGGAAGGAGATACCGTAAATAAGCTGATTAAGCGAGCAGATAAAGCTCTCTACCAAGCCAAGAAGGCTGGCCGGAATCAAGTGCAGTTTATGTAGGTTAAACCAACCCTATTTTGAAAGCTGACGCAGAGGAGGGTTTCAAACCCTCCCCTACAGGGTCTGAACCAACCTGTAGAAATGAACTGGAGCCATATCCTACAAGCCACACCTTTTTTTTGCCTTTCAATCTCTCCAATTATTGCTTTCCAATCAACCCTATGGCATGGCATTTTCGCAACAGCCGACGCAGCATTAAACTCCTTCCGGGGGTTCGTCTCAACATTAGCCCCAAAGGCATTTCCAGTGTGAGTATTGGCGGTGGTAAAGGCTGGTTTAAAACCACGATTAATATTAGCCGACATGGTATTCGTACCACCCATAGTGTGAAAGGGGTAGGCAGTGTGTCAAACTACCGCAAACATCGTTCGAGAGATCAGCATTCGGGAGATAAGCGATGACAATTTGGCTGGTCATTGCGGCCCTACTGGCTATCAATATGGCTTGGAGCATGGGGGCCAATGATGTGGCCAATGCCATGGGCACGGCGATCGGCTCGCGAGTGCTCACGCTGGGGCAGGCCCTAGCGATCGCTGGCAGTCTTGAATTCGCGGGTGCTGTACTCCTGAGCCAGCGGGTTGTGCGGCGGCTGGCCACCAGCATCACGAACACCGAGCAGTTTGCAGCCCAGCCCCAGACCCTGCTGCTCGGCATGATTGCGGTACTTCTCGCCAGTGGTCTCTGGCTGCAATTGGCCACGCGCTGGGGGTTGCCCGTCTCTTCGACCCATGCGATTGTGGGGGCGATCGCCGGTTTTAGTCTAGTCGCCGTCGGACCGAGCAGTCTCAATTGGCCCGCCTTGGGGCAACTCGCCCTAGCTTGGGTGCTCACCCCCGTTTTCGGCGGGCTACTGGCCGCTGCGGTTTACGGAGCCCTGCGCCAGGGCATTTTGCGGCAGGCAGACCCCTGGCGCTACTGGCAAGAAAGCTGCCCCTGGTTGGCGGTGTTGGTGATTGGGGTCTTTGGTGCAGGGATTGCACCGCAGCTGGGCGAGTTAAAGACGGGTTTGTCGATCGCCCTCCCATCCCAAACCCTGCTCCTGCTGGTCGGTTTCGTCGGCGTTATAGTCTTGACGGTTCTCGGCCTGCGTCCCGTCGCTCCAGAATTGGCCGTCCCAGAATCCGCTCCTCCCTCACTAGAGATCCAATTGGGACGCTTTCAAATTGTGAGTTCGAGTTTTGTCGCCTTTGCCCATGGCGCAAATGATGTGGGCAATGCGATCGCCCCCTTTGCGGTGGTGGTGGCGATCGTCGGGTCTGGAGCCGTTCCCACAACTGATTTACCAGTGCCCTTCTGGTTGCTCTTAGCTGGCGGGGTGGCGATTATCCTCGGCTTGGCCATTCAGGGCCAAAACGTCATCACCACCATCGGCGAAGACATTACCCCCCTCCAGCCCAGCAGTGGCTTTTGTGCAGAACTGGCAACGGCAGCCACGGTGCTCTTGGCCACCAGCCTGGGCTTTCCCGTCTCCACCTCCCATGCTCTAGTGGGGAGCCTATGGGGGATTCGACTCATGAATCGGGAGACCAGTGGGGGCACTGAGGTACTGGGCAAGATCGTCTCAGCTTGGGCCTTGACGGTGCCGATCGCTCTGGTGTTGGGGGCGCTTAGTTATTGGGGTTTAGCGAATTTGGCGGAGCTGGGCTGGTTTTAAAATGGAGCGTTTTGTTGAGGGCTGCTGATGTCGAGGCTAAATCTGACGAGTCAGTTTGCCCAAATCCGCTTCAAAGTGAGCCTAAACTCCGGCAAAACCTCTTCTCCCGAAACCGTGCTCGGCTGTTCTAGCACCTCAACTGCCTGACCCAGACGATAAATTTCCACCCGTTTATGTTTCGGGTCAATCAACCAGCCAAGCTGTGCGCCATTGTCTAGATATTCCACCATTTTGGCCCGCAGTTCCTTGAGCGTGTCGGTTTTTGAGCGCAGTTCAATCGCAAAATCAGGGCACAGAGGAATGAACCCGTCCTGCTGCTCAGGGGTGAGGGCATCCCAGCGATCTTGGCGAACCCAAGCGGCGTCTGGAGAACGATGTGCGCCATTGGGCAATTTAAACCCAGTCGAAGAGTCAAAGACTTCACCGAGCGTCTCGTTCGCTTCAAACCAAACACCCAGTTGAGTTGCAATGCTCTGATTCCGTTTGCCAGTCGTGCCGCCTGTGGGTGGGTTCACAATCAATTCTCCAGTTGCAGTGGTCTCCAGTCTCAGATCGCGGTTGACCGCAGCGAGGGCAGCAAACTGTTCTGGGGTGACGCAGAGCACGAGTTTATGGGGGAGCTGAAGTGATAAGGGTTGGGGTTGAGGAGGGGCTTGTACCATCGTGATGCGCTTCATGTCAGGAGCAGCATTTCTATTTTAGCGATGCTGTTATGGAGATACCTCAATCAGAATTGACTTAAAAAACAATAACCAACAGCCCACTCACCAAAACGATCGCCAGCCCCAAGGCCACAAACTGCCAAATCCAATCTCGACTTCGTCCCCGCCAGGGATATTCACACGCCAGACAAATCTCATCCTGATCGCTCGTCTACGAACCGCAGACCTTACATTGCACCAATGCCATTACTGTATTCCTGATCACGTCCCCAGCTATCTTAATCAAACCGCTCAGGATCGAGGAAAATCTGATCAGAGCAGAATTGCCTTTCTGAGGTGAGTTCTGGATAAGCAGACATTGCGCCAGACGGTCGAAGCTTAGCAGTATTAAAAATACTGGCTCCGATATTGCCGGAGTCTGAGGGGGCATCTCCCCCTCAGCGGGAGGTGTCGGGGGGCGGGTCCCCTGACAACCGGGTTTGACAACAAGATTTTAAGACGTTGAGGAATGCGATCGCTTCGCTAAATCGCAACTCAGGTTTTCTGCGTTACCTCAGTGCAAAAACAGCCAGAAAAAGCGGGGGCGATCGCGTACAACTGAAAAAAGAACAACAAAGACGCCGAAACTGCCCACTGGGGGAGAAAAAGGATGATGCGATCGCCACAACAACCCTGTCCAAAAAACCCTGCTGCACTCGCGGCCCACACCCCGAACCTACCCCGGTCGGCGCTGCGCTTGACCGCCCCTCCCAAGCGGGGATGTTCTGCATTGCTCTGGGCTCTTGGCATGATCGCCCTCTTCCATGGCCCAACCACTCCGCCCGTACTCGCTCAAGAGTCCCCCATCGCCCCGCCCCCTGGCCCACCCCGAGAGCGCATTACCGCTGCTGGGACGACGCTGGACCTAACCGGCCAAGCCGCCGGGCAACGCCAAGGCGAACTCAGCGCCAGTGACTCCCGCTACGAAGACCGCTACTACCATGTCTTTACCCTGCGGGGCAATGTCGGTGATCAATTTCGCTTCAAGCTCCAGAGCCGCGACTTCGACCCAGTGATCACGGTTATTGATGCGGCGGGCTTTACCCAAGCCTACGACAACAGTAGCCCCGACGTGATGCTTGACGATGACGGCAATCTGGTCACGGTGGATGGGCCGGGCTATGGCTTGCCGACTGTGGATCAGGTTGGTGAGCGACGAGAGGCGGAGGTCTTTGTGGGGCTACCGGGCTTTGGTGAATACCGTGTGGTGGTGAGCACGATGCCGCCGGGGCAAATCGGCAGCTATACCCTCACCTGGGAACCGATCACAGCGGACAATACCGTTTCGGTGATTGGCGATGATCCAGAAGCCAATCGCATTGCCTGGGGTGGTTTCCTGATGAACAAAGCCGAGGAACTCCGATTAGCCGGGCTTTACGCGGCGGCCTTGCCTTTTGCCGAAGCATCGTTGCAGATTACTCAAGAGAGTCGTCTGGCGCAGGAGTTGGGCGAAGAGACGCCTACCTTTGCCCGACATTTTACTCAGCTTGCTGACCTCTACAGCAAGTTGGGACGCTATGCCGAGGCCGAAGCCCTGTATGAACAGTCTCTGGGTATTTGGCAGACGTTTTTTGGCCCGGAGAAGCGAGAGAACACTGCTGCGGCCCAGGTGCTTTCCCGCCTGGGGATGGTGCGGTTTAGCCAAAACCAGTTTGAGCAAGCGGCCCAAGACTCCCAAACAGCACTGGAGATTTACCGTACCCAGTTGGATATTCCGGCGGTGCGCCAGGGCGCTGTGGCCGCTGAGCTGAACAATTTAGCGGCAGTGTATACGGCTCAAGGCCGCTACGCTGAAGCGCTCCCGCTGCTGGAGCAAGCAGTGGCGACGAATCGCCTGCTGCGGGGAGAGGCGCATCCGACGATCGCCCTTGGTTTGAGTAACCTGGCCGATGTTTACACCCGTCAGGGTCAGTTGGCTCAGGCCGCACCGCTCTATCAGGAGGCGATCGCCATCCAGCGACAGGTTTATCAAGCCCAGCATCCTGATCTTGCCCAGACGCTCAATAAGCTGACCCGCTTCCATTGGCAAAAAGATGAATTAGACGGGGCGATCGCCCACTTGGATGAAGCCCTCGCGATCGAAGAAGCCAACCTCCAGCAACTCCTGGTGATCGGTTCCGAGCGCCAAAAACGAGACTATTTTGAGACGATCGCTGCCTCTACCGATGTGGCCGTCTCCCTCCACCTCCAGGCCGCCCCAGAGCGCCTCGATGCCGCCCAACTCGCTTTCACCACAGTACTGCGGCGCAAAGGGCGGATTTTGGATGCGGTCAGTGACAATCTGCGGGCGATTCAGCAGGATCTCAGCCCCGAGGCTCAACAGCTTCTTGAACGGCTTCAGCTCACCCGCCGCCAACTGGCTAACCTGGTGTTTAATCCGCCCAGTGAGCCCTCCTCGGCCTACCAAACCGAGGTCTCCCGCCTCAAGGGCGAAGCCGATCGCCTGGAAGCCCAACTGGCCCGACTGCACCAAGCGGAGGTCAGCCCCACCGCGAGCGAGGCGGTTACGATCTCCCAAGTACAACAGCAGATCCCCACCGATGCAGTATTGGTGGAATATGTGCTCTATCGGCCCTTTGACCCCCAGGCCGAGGCAGACAACTGGGGTGAACCCCGCTATGCCGCCTATCTTCTCACGGCCCAGGGGCCGCCCCGCTGGGTGGATCTGGGCGCTCAAGCGGCGATCGCCACCCAGATCCGCACCTTTAACCGCCGTTTGCAAAGCGTCAGCACCGACCCCAACCGGGTGGTTCCCAGCGCCCAAGCATTATATGCAACCATCCTGGCCCCCATCCTGGCCCAACTCTCAGCAGCGGAGCGGCAATCCGTTCAACATCTCCTCCTCTCTCCCGATAGCCAACTCAACCTGGTTCCCTTTGCTGCCCTTGTGGACACCAATGCGCAATACCTGATTGAAACCTATCAGCTCACCTATCTCACCAGCGGTCGCGACCTGTTGCGTGACCCAGAAGCCGAAGCCCAGCATCAAGACCCGCTAATCTTAGCCGATATCGATTATGGTGATCCACCACGCCATGACACCATTGATGACGCGATTAATGACGCCATTGCGATCGCCAGCCGTAATGCGAGTCTCAATCAGCGGCGCTCCAGTGATGCCCTGATCAGCGTGGGCCCCTTGGCCAATACAGCGGCGGAGGGGCGCAAAATCCAGCAACTCTTCCCTGAAGCAACCCTGCTCATCCAGAACGCCGCCACGGAAGGCGCAATTAAACAGGCCCAAAGCCCAGAAATCTTGCACATTGCCACCCATGGCTTTTTCTTGAATATTCCCCAGATCGCCCCCACTGACTTGAGTACGCAGTTTTTCTCGATGGCCCAGCGGGGCGATCGCCCGGCCACCTCGGATCGTGAGAACCCGCTGCTGCGATCGGGCCTCGCGCTAGCGGGTTTTAATCAACGGCGCAGCGGCAATGAAGATGGGGTTTTAACGGCGCTGGAAGTGGCCAGTCTAGATCTCTCGGCCACTAAGCTGGCGGTGCTCTCGGCCTGTGAGACGGGGTTGGGCGAAATCACCAGCGGCGAAGGTGTCTATGGCTTGCGGCGAGCCTTGGTGATCGCGGGGGCAGAAAGCCAGGTGATCAGTCTTTGGCAAGTGGATGATGCGGCCACGCAGCAGTTGATGGTGGACTACTACACCCAACTCCAGCAGGGGGTAGGGCGCAGTGAGGCGCTGCGCCGTGTCCAGTTGGCGATGCTTCAGAGGGGCAATTATCGTGCGCCGTTCTATTGGGCGGCGTTTATTCCGTCGGGGCGTTGGGGCGCGTTGTAATACCAGCTCTGAGCATTAGGGCGACAGATCTAAAAAGTGAGTTCTGGATCAGCAGACATTGCGTAAAACCCTGAAACTCAGCAGAATCAACAATACTGGCTCCGGTATTGCCGGAGTCTGAGGGGGCAATCTCCCCCTCAGCGGGAGGTGTCGGGGGGCTGGACCCCTGACAACCGGGTTTGACAACGAGATTTTAAGGTTTTGAGGAATACGATCATTTCGCTTAACCAAAACTCACGTTAATTAATTGTCTTCAACCGTCAAGCCAGACTCGCCCACTTTACCCGCCTCAACTGCAGATTCCACCGAGTCTGTTGCGGTTATTTCCGCTGCCTCAGGCGCAGGCAATTCTGATGGCTCCGGCGAAGCGGTCGGCGCTTCTGCTGAATTCGTTGCCGGCAGCGGTTGATCCAGTGCCGCCATGAGTTGCGTAATTTGGTCTTTGTAGCGGGGTGGGGCCAGGGCGAGGGCGCGATCGTAGAGCGTACGAGCGCCATCCAGGCGATTTTGTTGCCGCAGAATATCCGCTTTAGCCCAGAGCGGCCGAAAATCGGTTTTATTTTGCTTGATCACTTGGTCATAGACGGCGATCGCCTCCGTATAGCGCTCTTGATACTCATACACCCGTCCGAGTAGCATTTGCACTGAGGCCACATCAATGCTGTCAGGGGCAGCCTCATTGGCTTGGGCGGCCGTTTTGAGCGTGGCTTCCAAGAGGCCGATCGCCCATTCCGGACTGTTCTGCTGGAGCTTAAGGGCCACAATACTCTGGAGCGCCTTGATATAGCCCGGATGCATTTGCAAGACCGTCTCATAGGCCGCCAGGGCCTGATCCGGCTCACCAAAATGCTCATGGGCCTGACCGAGCAAGATCGCATAGTCCGGCTGTTCTGGGGTCAGTTCAGCCAGACGAGCCAGGGGCGGCATGGCTTCCCGGAGTTGCCCCTGCTGCAAACGCACCTCCACCAGGTTTTGCAACACCGCCGGGTTGTCCGGTTCCCGCTCCAGCACCAACTCCAAGCCTTCGGCTTGTTTGCGCAGCGCGTCCTGGGTTTGGGGAGAGGACACCGGAACCGGTGAATTGCTGGCCATAACCGTACCGGGGAGCCCATTGCCGGGGCGATCGCGCACCACCTCCGTGACAAGGGGCAGCATGTAAGCGCCCACCAACAGGATTAAGAGAACAATTACCCCGCCATAGAGCCAGGGACTCCGGATTTTGCGTTTACTCACAGGATCTTCTGGTTGTGTACTTCGCCTTGCATCTAAGATTATGAACGATGACGGAGCGAAGCCGCCCAAAACTGAATCTCAAACTGTACGGATTCGAACGTCTCTGGGTTGCATTCATTACAATAAGACTGTTCAATTGAACTCCTCTGATGTTACTACGCCAGGGCGTGACCTGCCTTAACTCTAGAAGCTTAACGAGAGCGTCGTTGCTCTCGCAGGGATTCTAGACCAAAACCCGTTCTCGGGGGGTAGAGAAACGGGCCACTTGATCTCGTGATCAGCGCTCGGTTTGAGATTCATCACAGTCATACGAGGACACCATTGCTGCGGGTTATCGTGTTAGGAGCAGCCCAGTTCTTACTCTCATCAGACTTTCACACTCAACAGAGCACCAAACCTATGGAGAACAACACTCAATTGCAGCCCACAGCTGTGGCAGAGGCATCACCCGTTAAAACCCAACGAACCCAACCGATTCCCCCACCGAGTGAACCCCGGCAATATCGGGCGATCGGTTTAGTGCAGGGTCAGTATGTGCCCTCTGAGGAGCAGTCCACGAAAGGAACCTTGATTACTGAGGATGGGGCTGCAATTGATGCTGTACTGTTGGGACGGGTCATCAGTCTAGTCAAGAATCATCTCAGCCTCGAAGAACCCCATCTTTGGGTGGTCTATCCCCGAACCCGTCAAGAGGAAGACAGTCTCCATGTTCAGATTGTTGGCGTCTGGGAGCCAGACAAGTTACAAGCGGAGAACCCGCCGGAAGACGTGCCTTCAACAGAGGCAACTGAAGGGGATGAGGCAAAGAACGAGACGATCGCCCCGGTGATGGAAGATGGCTACTTCTCCATTCGCGGTGAAGCTGTGTTCTGCGCCGCCGACAAGCAAACGGTGATTGTCAAGATCCAGCAATTGGCGAAAAAACCCAATGAAAAGCGCAAGTCTTTTAAGTTGCATCTCAAAGGGGAACTGTCTGGCGATCGCCCGGTCGGACATTTCTGGGATCTGCACCTCCAGCGCCAGGGCAGCCAACTCCTGATTCAAGACGCCGAGGATCTGGGCTTTATTCCCAAAAAACGCAAGAAATTCATCAAGAAAGGGGGTCGCAAGGGCGGCAGCAGCTACAGTCGCAAACCCAAACGGGTGATTGATGGCAATAACCGCCCGGTTCCTCACCCCACTGAGGGGTTGGAACGTCGGGAAGGCGGTACGCCGCGGCCCAACAAGCCGAGCAAGCCGATCCGGCGATCGCAGCGCCAGTCGAGTTAAATTGATCAACGCACTCGATAACTCCGCCAGCGCTCGGGCGGCTCCCCCTCATCCGGGTTGTCTACCGGATCATAATCCGGCTTGAGCCAGCGCCAAGTCTTGCCCTCGGGTTGGCGCTGGAGGTAGAGATCAAATTCATTCGCATCCTGGGTGATGTCCTGGTTGGGCAGCGTGATCTCTAGGTCGTAGCGGCCTTGGATATGGTAAGTAGGCAAGTGACCTAACATGAGTGGCTCGATCCCCTGTACGTTCAGGTGGGCAATCTTGAGGTCTGGAGCGGTCGTCTCTAGCTGTTCGCTCAGTTGGTGTTGGTTCTGCTCCACCTGAAGGGCGATCGCCCGTTGAATGATCGCCTGAGTCGGCGCAAGACTAATGGAGGGCGTAGCAGGGCCACAGGCAACCAGCAGGATGGCCAGCAGGATGCTGATTAGAACTGAGTAGAAGCGGTGCATAGGTCGTGCGGTGGCACATCTTAAACTTGTGTAGAGTATCCGGTAGGAGCAATTCCCCTGTGGTTGCCCAGGTGTGTTGCGTGACGGAAGGTTGATCAGTGGGCAGCCGAGACCGGGGTAGGCACGGGGGCATTACCCCTAAGGGAACTTAAGCAAATAATTCGGTAATACGCAATCGCTCAAACTGTCTGCTGGTGGTCAATGCCCACCCTACACAATTACGAGATTAAATTTTTAACCTTCATCAGGGGTAGGGTTGGCAAATATTGGTAAACCCATATCTTGGCCTTAAGACCGCTAATTTTGCCCACCTTACGGTTACGGTTGATCGATAGTGATTTGAAATTTCCCTAAGGATAAAACGCCAATTGTGGCAGGCCCAGGGTTTCCTCCCAGCCCATCAAGAGGTTCATGCATTGCACTGCTTGCCCTGATTGACCCTTGATCAGATTATCGATCGCCGACATGACAATGACACGATCGGTGCGATTATCCACCGCTACACCGATATAGCAAAGGTTCGTTCCTGCGGCCCATTTGGTTTGGGGATAGACCCCATTGGGGAGGATCTGGACAAACGGTGCCGAGCGGTAAAAGGCATTATAAATCGTGAGTAGATCTTCTCGTACCAGACCCGGATCGCGCAGGGTGGCATAGACCGTTGCCAGGATGCCGCGCACCATCGGGATCAAGTGGGGCGTAAACTGTACCCGCAGCTCATGACCGGCCAGATCACTACAGATCGCCTCAATCTCTGGGGTGTGACGATGGGCTCCCGCCACATTGTAGGCTCCCAGCGTATTGCCCGCCTCCGCTAGTAATGCCCCCACCTTAGCCTGACGACCCGCTCCGGAGGTTCCCGACTTGGCATCAATAATGGCGGTGTCTTCAAGAATGAGACCCTGTTTGAGCAATGGCGCAAGGGCCAGCAGGCTGGCGGTGCAGTAGCAGCCTGGACAGCCCACCAGGTTCCGCTCCTGGATTTGGCTGCGGTACAGCTCGGGTAGACCATAGATGGCCTGGGCTGCGGTCTCATAGTCACTGCGGTCTTTGCGATACCAGGTGGTATAAGTTTCCAAGTTCTGGAAGCGGTAGTCGGCGGAGAGGTCAAGGACCTTGCAGCCCTTGGCGACCAATGCGGGAGCCATGTCGCAGGCCAGGCCGTTGGGCAACCCCAAGAAGACAATCTGGCAGCGATCGGCGATCGTGTCTAGATCAATCTTCTCCACTGTGAGGTTAAAGATATGGGCAAGATGAGGATAGAGATCCCCAAACGATTTACCCGCACTGCTATCACCCCCTACATAAACAATCTCAACCTGGGGATGATCTTGGAGCAGGCGAATGAGCTGAACGCCCCCATAGCCTGACGCTCCCACAATCCCCACTGGAACTCGCTCGTCCGCACTCATACGCCTTTATCCTAGAAAATAGCCATCCACAACCCAAACGTTGGCTGCATTGTAGTATCAATTCTGACCTTCTGGGGGATTTCTCCGGGATTCGTTTTAGGGGCTGTCATCATTTAGATTTCAAGCTCTGAGCGTGATTGAACTTACAGCCCTCTTTCCTATGGTTTGGTTCGGGTGTTCCATCCCTTGTCCCATCAGGCTTCTATGGTTAACGGATGACATGCCCTAAGTCCCTGTTGAGGGTTGGGAGGAGGGATAGGAACTAAACGGATACATCTGCACCTTGGTCGCGGCTTGCCAGACTTCATCCAGATCGGCTACGGCGGGAGGCTGAAGGGATTGTTCTTGCTCGACCACTGTCTGCACTTCATCGAGGACGGTGTCTAAAATGGCAATGGTGGGATCAAGGATATAAGTACATTGCATCGCATCGAAACGCTGGGCATTTTCCGACTCAATAAGCAGGGCTTTGGCGGCACGAACCAGCTGTTGAACTTTGAGTAATTTTTCCATTCGGGTGAGTGAAACTCCTGATACGATTTGATAGTTCTGGCGATGAAGAAAACCTGCGCTCCATGGGTACCCCGAGAGAGGCTTTCTCCTTGCTGGACAAGGTTAATACTCGGCTTGAGGAGAGCGGTTTTCAATTCAGTTATATCCTTTACTCTCCTCAACAAATGATTTCCTCAACAAACGTGAGTTTTGGATAAGCAGATCGCGAAAAACGCTGAAACTCAGCAGAAAACCATACTAGCTCCGATATTGCCGGAGTCTGAGGGTAGAGCTGTTTTATGTTCTGGAGAGAAAAAAGAAAGGGACTGGATCAACGGTAGGGGTTGGGTCTCCAACCCTGCAACCCACTCCATCTCATGGGCAGGAGGGGATTAAAGGTCGCGCAGGGCTCCCGAAATCCAGTCCCTACAGGAGATCGAGGCTCTTCTCTGGTCAACATGTAACCGAAAAAACAAGGGGCGATCGCCCCTTGTTGCAATATTGATCGACGCCTCCGTTGAAAAAACGGGAGCTTTACGCTTGGCGGATCGTAAAGTTAATGATCGCCGCCTAAGCCTTAATCATTGCGATTAAAGTCATCCAGCCAAGCCCGAATTTGCTCAGCAGCAATGTCTCGGCCGCCCATGCCAAAGGCGATCGCCACCGCCACCGCGATCGCACCACCGAGTAAGCCAAAGGCTAAGTTGACAATATCCGGTGCAATGCCCATCTGTTGCAATGCCATGGCAGACACAAAAATGATGATCGCAATCCGCGCCGCATGGCCCACGGTCAGGGACTGACGACTCTCAGACATTGTGATTAGCTTAAAGGCCAGGTTGGCTAGGTAGAGCCCGATCGTAAAGATCACCACGCCCAGGAGCACCTGACCAGCGATCGCCACAATGCCGCTCACTAGCTCGGTTAAGGCATCAATGGCCAGAATATCCACCGCTGTAAGGGTTGCCACCAGCATGATGCCTACGAGGACGATTGTGCCCACGATTTCCGAGGGGGTTCGCCCGGTGGGTGCCGGTTCTGGAGAGGCGGCATCGACGGGGGCATTGGGTTCAATTTCAAATCCTAGCCAATTGGGCAGATTATTAAAGCCAAACCCCGTCAATAGAGTGGTAACGAACTCGGAAATATAGTCACCCGCCACATAGGCTAAGATCAAAATCACCACAGCCGTTGCCACTTGGGGCAGAGTTGCCAACACTTGTTCGAGCATGGCGATCGCCGGATCGGAAATCGCATCAATCTTAAGTGACTGCAAGGCGGAAATCGCCACTGGAATCAAGATCAACACATAGACAACCGTCCCCAAAATCCAGGAGACTTTTTGCGTTTGGGTTTCACCGGTAAAGCCAAACTTGGCCCCGGCTTGGTCGGCCCCTGCGGCCGCCAGCAGATTGGTCACCACACGACGCACCACCTGGGCAATCAGCCAACCCACAAAACCAATCAGTACGGCGGCAAAAATATTCGGCAAGACCTTGAGTACTTGGTCAAGTAGTTCTTGAACGGGCTCTAGGGTTCCCTCTAACTTCAGGGTACTCAGAATGGCGGGCAAGAACAGCAGAAAGATAAACCAATACAGCGTGTTGCCTGCCGTTTGAGCGAGGGAGAGGCCCGATGTTGTATCACCACTGCTCTGAGTATCCTGACTCTCGCGAGTTTGCTCACCAAACCGCTCATCGATCCGCGCTGTTTGCAGGGCTTTGATCACCAGCATCTTAATCACCGTGGCCAGGAGCCAGGCAATACCGAGTAGAATGGCGGCCCCACCCACTTGCGGTAAGAAGCGAGTGACTTCATTGAGTAGTGATTGCAAGGGTTCAGAAACCTGTTGTAGCTCCAGCGCCTCTAGAGCAGCAATCACGGCAAAGAGCAAAACTAACCAGTAGATGATTGTGGCGACCCATTCTTCGATTTCGGGTGGCGCCTCATCTGCGCCTCCTACAAACCATTGGGCAATCTGGTTGTCAATTTCGGTGCGCTTGAGCACTCCTTTGACAATGTTGCTGAGTCCCCAGGCAATGATCCAGCCCACCGCCAAAATCAAGACCGCTTGCACGAGGTTGAGTACGGAAGTGCCAAGATCACCCCCAACATTCGAAATAATCTCCTCAGCCCAAGGCGGCGTTGCCAGCTCCGCCAGTAAGGGATTGTGTACCAGTAAAGTCATCGCGTTTTATGGTTGTGCATGAGCATTTAGGGCTATTAGACCACTCGACTTTATGTACGCTACGCTTTCGTTGAATTACTTAGAATTTCGCCATACTGCTTGTTACATTTCCTTTGCCCATTGACGATAGGGATGGGCCACTAAGGCAGCATTGAAGTAGCGAGGATCGCCAGAGACCTCCGGGCCAATCCAGTCGGGCTTGAGGATGGCCTGCTCGGTTGAGCGCAACTCCACCTCCGCCAGGATTAACCCTTGATTCTCCCCTAAAAATTCATCCACTTCCCAGATCAACTCACTCTGAGGGATGCGGTAGCGAATTTTTTCGATCAGGGGGCGATCGCACAGCTGCAGCAATTCCTGCGCCTCCGTCAGGGGGATCAGGTATTCAAACTCGGCCCGGCTGATGCCCTGAGTTGCCCCCTTGATCGTCAGATAACCCTGCGCTCCGGCAACCCGAACTCGCACTGTGCGCTGGGGATCGCGACAAAGGTAGCCCTGAGCATAGGGGATTCCCGAGGCCCGCGATCGCCAAGCTGTCCCCACCACCAAAAACTTCCGCTCAATTTCCACTGCCATGATGACGCTCCTTAATTTTTCGGTTTAAAATCGAGCCAGAGAATTTGTCCGCGACGCAACTGAGCCGTCCCCCCACGCTTTCATGACTTCTTCCCCTCCCTTTCCCCCCTACCACGACGATGATGTCATTGCCTTTGGGGATAGTATCTTCAAAGTCAGCACCTTCCGACGCGCGGTTCAAGGCTGCTTTGGCCATGATGTGGGCTACGGCTTGATGACACTGCTGGAGAATCAGGGGGTCAAGATCGATAAGGCGATGATTAGCCCTGATGGCGACAAAGCGACGTTTGGCGATTGGTTTGATCAGGGAATTCCCTGTGAACTGCTCAAGGTGGATGCGACGGGTTGGCACAAAGTGAAGGCCCGGATCAAGGTGGATATCGAGTTAGAGCCCGCCGAGTTAGAACCCGTCGAGTTGGAACCTGTTGAACCTGATCCACTCCCCGCCCTACCTGCCAAACCCGATCTCGATATTGATGAAGCCGATGCCACGCTCCATGCTGATATGTGGCGCGATGGTGCCGCGCTGGTCGATTCGCAATAATTACTGCGGCGCGGGTGTGGTTGGCAAATTGCGCTGGGCTCTGAGGCTCTGGCAGCGGAGCAATTCGATATAGCTCAGACTGGTTCGGCCTTCGAGTTGTGCCACCGTCTGGATCGCCGTGAGCAGACCATTAACGGCATCATTGAAGGCATAACCCCGGCGCTGGGCAATTTGAATCGCCTGATTATCGGCCGCCACTTCCCGCTCAGGGGAGCGAAAGGTCTGCCAAATCTGGCGCAGGGCGATCGCTCCCAAGCCACCCGAGACAACAATACCCACCGCATCCTGTTGAATCAACTCAAACAAGGCACTGCCCAGAGCAACGGCGACTAAGCCCTGATACCAATCTGGCTCGAACCAGCGAATGGCCATCAGCCAACTGGTGGTGCGCAGCAGTAGCAGATCCCGTTGGGGTTCACTCAGTTGAGCCCATTGGTTAAAGCTAATTGAAACGCGGCGATCGCCCCATTGCCAAGGTTTGGGAAAGGGCGCATCAATCACAATCCGGGTTTGTCGCGCCGGCCGAATCAACGTCTTCATCCGGCCCGACGCGGGCAAGAGATCTCGCAGCCGTTGGATCTCCAGGTCAGGATTCATTGCTCAGCGGGGGGCTCCACCGCATCCGGTTCCGGCGCATCGGGCGTCGGTACCCGTAGTGTGGGTTCGAGGCTACGATACACCGACTCCAAGTTGTCTGAACCGGCCTCGGTCGCCGCGATCACCAAGATCAGAATGCGATCGTCCGCCTGACGGGAGAGAACCAACCCTTGCATCGGTTGTGATGACCGCTGGATGGTCAACGTTCCCAGCCAAGGCAGCTTTGCACCGCCATTCGCGGTCGGCTCAAACACGCCGGGCTTAAAGCCCTCGCCACTGCCCAAGAGATCAATCGCAATTTGGGCCAGGGCCGCTTCATTCACCGTTGCCGTATTCGCCCGGGGTCGGATCGCCACGGTATAGGCGACATCACCCGTTTCGGACTCAAAAAGGGGAATTCCTGCGACCATGCTCTCACTGTAACCCTCAATCATTCCCACTTCAAAGCGTCCACCCGGATCCTGATAGGGTGCGTCCGCCATCTTGAGGGCAGGGGTAGCAGGTTGGGCGGGTGTGTCAGGGGGCGCTTCAGGGTTAGGAACGGGTGAGGACTCAGGCTCAGGGATTGGCGAAGCGGTCGGTGTCGGACTGGGGGTGGGTGAAGCGGTCGGTGTCGGCGAAGGGCTCGCTTCAGGGTTGGGAACGGGCGAAGGGCTCGCTGCCGGCGTAGGCGAAGGGCTTGGGGTTGGCGAAGGGCTCGCTGCCGGCGAAGGACTGACCGCTGGTGACGCGTCTGGAGAAGCGGCTGGACTGGGCGAGGGAGTCGCCGCTGGCGACGCTATGGGGGAGGGGCTTGCCGTAGGGGAAGGGCTCGGCGCTTGGGCCAGCACCTGCCAACCCGCCAACCAACCTTGGGTGGTGATCAAGGCGGCTGCGGTCAGGGCAATCACACCAATAAACCAACGGACAGTACGTTTCATAAGTTTCAGGATTCGTCAAAAAAATTTGTGGTGGGAATAATGTGTAGGGTGGGAGGGGACTCAACCCAATTGATGTTGTGAAACCGAGGATTTCCTGTGGGGGAGGGTTTCAAACCCTCCTGACCGGGTCTGGAGCAATCATCGAGAGATTGTATCTAGATTGATCAATACATTGCGTAGCGCAGGCGCAATACCTATGGCGGGCAAGATGCCCGCACTACGGATCGATCCGCCCGATCAGCTCCCAATCACCGAGGCCGGATCGCCGAGCAGACCATAAAATAGACCCGCCACACAACCCGTCATTAAAGTGGCTAGAGTCGCTGCCCAGAGCGACTTAAAGCCCAAGGCCGAAATCTCGCCCCGACGCTCTGGCACCAGCGAAGCCACACCGCCGACAAAAATGCCATAGGACGCCAGGTGAGCAAAACCACAGAGCACATAACTAACAATCAACAAGGTTCGCTGATTAATGACACCGGAATTCGCCAGTCCATTCAGGGCCAGGTAGGGGGGAATACTGGTTTCAAATAGGCGCTGGCCAATGAGGAGCGAGGCGGTCCAGAGATTCTGCCAATCGGTTGCCACGCCAGTCAGCGCCGTCAGGGGTAAGAAGAGCATCCCCATAATGTTGCGCAGGGGGTTTTGTAAGAACTCACCCAACAGGCTATCCCCCTGACCAAATTTAAGCGCTAGGGCATTAAAGGGCGCATTGAATAAGGCAATCACCCCCAAGATCGCAATCAGCACTGCGGCAATCCCGACCGCCATCTTGACGCCATCTAGAGCCCCGACAATTAGGCTGTCCATATAGCTGGGCTTGGGTTTATCGCTCTCTTCTTCCACGTCTTCCGGGAGCTTGCCCATTGTCTCGGGCTCGTTTGTTTCGGGCACCAGAATCTTGGCGATGACAAAGCAGGCTGGAATCGTCAGGATCGAAGCCGAAACCAGGTGTCCGGCAATGCTCGGAAAACTCGGACGTAGGAAACCCGCATAGAGCCCCAACACCGAAGAGGCGATCGAACCAAAACAACTGGTGAGGATGGCGCAGATTTCACTACGGGTCATCTTGGGCAAAAAGGGTTTAATGGCGATCGCCGACTCAATGCCCACAAAAATATTCGCCGCCCCCGAGAGGGACTCTGCACCGCTGATCTTCATCGTGCGTTGGAAGACCCAAGCAAAGACCCGCACAATCGCATTCATCGGGTTGAACTTGGGGATATCGACGCCCAGCACCGAGAAGCCACCGATTTCAATGCGGTAGAGCAAGCTCACCAGACCGGCGAAGAAAATAATTTGGGGCAGGGCGCGAAAAGCCAGAACATAAGAGAAGCCGGGGTCAAGGCTGGTGGGGCCGATGCGATCGCCCGGCACCGCTACATAGCCCGAGCCTAAAGTGCGAGTCAGCCAACGCCCTGCCGTCCCTGGCCCAGGATTGATCGGCCAACTATTGGCCAGCAAAGAGTTATTCCCGCCAAACAAAAATCGTGCCCCCGCTTCTGAGGCATCTAGTACCGGATTGATAATCTCGTTGAGACCATCGACCACACCGCTACCGAGCCCGAAAATGACCAGACCCACCAACAGTTGCAAGCCAATGCCAAAGACAATGACATTCCAGGGAATCACTCGGCGGTTTTCCGAGCCCAACCAGGCTACGACACAGAGCCCACCGATACCTAGTAAGGAAATCAGATTCAATCCCAGATCCACTTGTATGCCTCTCTACTTACTTCAGTCCTGTCATTCACAGGCTATACCATAGATGCCCAGCCGCAAATACCCTCTGGGCTGAAACCCAAGGCAACATCTTAGGTGATCCTGGGATGATCCTCTGCCTGCCATCGAGGGCAAGCAACATTCCGTAACATTAGAAGCGCTGAAACTCGGGGTATTGCCGCAACATTCCGCAACAAGTGTTGCGGGTGAGTTTTGCAGTTGTCGTGAGCTAGAAAAGCTGTTGACTTTCAATGCAGCGCAGAAAGAACGCCCTCTAGTCTATGTTGAGCAGATTGACGGTGCGGATCTCATTGTTTGGGGGATGAATGGAATAATCTGAGCATCATTTCGTTGGCGCAGTTGAAGGTAATCACATCGTTATCATGAAACCGCTCTTTTTTCCGTCAAAGACAAATTGGCAGAAGGCATCCTTGATTTGGATTGCTAACTTTTGCAATGGGAAGATGTTAATTACGCTTGGCGAATTTTTCCTTTATGAAGACCCTAATAGTCCTCTCGATTCTACGAATTTTGCGGAGCTGTTCTTGGTTACCATTGCCATTGTAATTTTGGGGTCGTACTATCTTTTGGCGCTCGAAATACAGCTTTATCGATGTATAAAACAGAGGAGAATTAAGGATTTCTCGATTATCCTATCGCCAGAAAAGTTTAAGAGAGCACTCAAAGCATGGCTCTATGTTTTAGTCAGTGGAGTGATCCTTCATTTCCTCTTGCCGCCATTACCCATACTCGATCTAATTAATATTGTCTTCATTGCCTATCTATACCAATGGTTTTAGGAGACGGGTCATTTACCTTCTCCACCCACCCCTTTCGGCTCTTTCACGGGTCAAATTTCAAATGACAGCCCTTTTCCGTTTAACTAATGTAGACCTATTCTGGTAACGTCTAACCGCCGAACAGCTAAGGAGATCTCCAAAATTTTCCGCCAGAGCGAAATACGGTAAATGGACGCAACTGGATTCGAACCAGTGACCCCCACGATGTCAACGTGGTACTCTAACCAACTGAGCTATGCGTCCTTGCGAATACGTATCCTAACATAGCTTCAGGGCTTCAAGGGAAGCAATTTAAGGCAGACTTGGGTTTATGTCACCGGAGCCGGCTGAGTCGTGGGCGTTGCATGGGGCGTTTCCGGATTGAGAACCTCCAGGTTAAACCGATAGCCCACATTGCGCACCGTTTGGATCAGACTGGGCTGCTCGCGATCGGGGGCCAGTTTTTTACGCAGCGAGAGGACATGGGTATCGATGGTGCGAGGATTGTCGATCGCATCAGGCCAGGCGCGGTGGAGCAGCTCGGTGCGACTCAGGGGTGACCCCTCGGACTGCACCAGTACGTAGAGCAAACTGAACTCCTGAGGGGTGAGGTCGATATAGCGGCCTTCGTAGTTAACCCGTCGCTGCACCAGATCGATCGAGAGCATCCCGTATTGCAGTGAGAGGGGAATCGTACTCGAACGGCAGCGCCGCAGCAATGCCTCGGCACGAGCCAAAAATTCTTGCATACCAAACGGCTTGCGTAGGTAGTCATCTGCCCCCAGACGTAGGGTATTGACGATATCTTGGGCCGTGTCCTTGGCTGAGATGACCAAAATCAGCGCTTGCCGTTGGTTATAGAGCCATTGGCAGAGCTCCAAGCCATTGCCATCCTTGAGATCCGGATCCATCACCACCAGGTTGGGTTGACCCCGCAGCAAATGATTCCAGGCCTGCTGCAAGGTGGCGGCCTGCTGAATCTGGTAGCCCATCTGTTGCAGATGCCAGCCCAAGAGCGATCGCAGATTTTGATTCCCTTCAAGAATGAGAATTTGCACGGGCGGGGCGGGAGGGTGAAGAAAACATCATGATTTCACCACAATAGCAAACCTTTTGCCCAAATGCCCCATGAAACCTGGCTGGGGACTCAATTTGACCGGATTGGTGGACAGCTTGAGTGAGAGTCGTTACACTAACCGATAATTTTTCCCCGACGTCCCCACTGCGATCGCCCTGCTTGACCTATGGTTCTCCGTCCTTCTCCTCGCCCTCTTGCCGCCTCGCCCACACTGCCGGATCAACGCGCTTGGGTGGAAATTAATCTGGCGGCACTGCGGCAGAATGTTGTGCAGCTCAAGGGCTGGCTTGCGCCGAAGACGCAACTGATGGCGGTGGTCAAGGCGGATGCCTACGGTCATGGTGTCGCGGCGATCGCCCCCGCAGCCCTCGCCGCCGGTGCCGATCGTTTGGCGGTCGCCACCACCCAAGAGGGCATTGAGCTGCGCCACCTGGGCATTACTGCGCCGATCCTGGTGCTGGGTGCAGTCAATCAACTCGAAGAAATCAATCAGCTTGCTGCCCTAGACCTCCAGCCCACCCTCTGTACCGCCCAGCAAGCCCTGATCTTCTCTGAGACCCTGAGCCAGCGGCAGCAGCTCAGTCATCAGCCGCAAAGCTTGGCGGTTCAGCTCAATATTGATACAGGAATGTCGCGCCTGGGCACGGATTGGCGCTCAGCCCTTGAGTTTGTCCAATTTGTGGCGCAATTGCCCCACCTCCAGATCACCGGGGTCTATTCCCACTTTGCCACCGCCGATGAGGTTGATCCCAGTTTTATGCAGGTGCAGCATGAGCGATTTTGTCAGGTCATTGCCCAGCTACGAGCCGCAAACCTCTGCCCGCCCCTGTTGCATATCGCCAACTCAGCTGCCACCCTGAGCGATCGCGCCCTGCATTACGACCAAGTCCGAGTGGGCCTGGCGCTCTATGGCCTGAGTCCGGCCCCCCATCTGCGCGATCGCCTGCCCTTAGAACCGATTTTGCAAGTCCGCGCCCGGATTACCCAAGTGAAGCAGATTGCGTCGGGTACCGGCGTGAGTTATGGACATAAATTTGTCAGCGATCGCCCCGTTACAGTTGCAGTGGTCGGTATTGGCTATGC
Organism: Cyanobacteria bacterium P01_G01_bin.54; assembly: GCA_039180005.1. GTDB lineage: Bacteria > Cyanobacteriota > Cyanobacteriia > Cyanobacteriales > Spirulinaceae > SIO3F2. The sequence goes on from JBCDEB010000017.1 coordinate 58,976, forward strand.
CGATGGGGTTCCCCGTCTGTTGACCCACAAGCTCAAGGTGTTGCTGCGAAGTCAACCCGTGGCCCAGATCGGCGCGATCACCATGGATCAACTGATGATTGATGTGAGTCATCTCGACAATGTGCAACCCGGAGAGGTGGTGACACTGCTGGGTCGGGATGGCAACCATACCATTGGCGCGGATGATTGGGCGGCGGCGATCGGCTCCATTTCCTGGGAGATTCTCTGTGGGTTTAAGCGACGGTTGCCGAGGGTTTATCGAGAGTAGAGGAGAAATTACCCAAAATGAGTAATCCACAGCTAAAAACCTTTGGGTTTGTCTCGCACCCTGTAGGGGAGGGTTTCAAACCCTCCCCTACCCTAGATTTCAAAACTTGCATCTCTGCAATCCCCACCTCAGCGGAACATGCTGCTGACTGAACTGTCTTCATGGATGCGCCAGATCGTCTCACCAATGAGATTGGCTACGGACAGGATTGTCAACTGCTTAAACTGTTTGGCATCGGGTGTGGGGATGGTGTTGGTGACGATGACTTCTTCAAAGACGCCACTGGAGAGGCGATCGATCGCTGGCGGAGAAAAGACCGCATGGGTGGCGCAGGCATAGACCTGATGTGCTCCTTCCGCCCGCAGCAAACGCCCTCCTTCACAGATGGTGCCCGCTGTATCAATCATGTCATCGACTAGAACCGCCGTTTTGCCCGCCACATCACCGATCAGGTTCATCACCTCCGCCACATTATGGGCCTGGCGACGCTTGTCAATAATCGCTAGGGGGGCATCGTTGAGTTTTTTAGCAAAGGCGCGGGCGCGGGCCACACCGCCCACATCCGGCGAGACCACCACCAAGTCTTCGAGATGTTTGCTTTGGAGATAGTTCAAAAGCACGGGCGAACCATAGACATGGTCGAAGGGAATATCAAAGTAGCCTTGAATCTGGGCTGAATGGAGATCCATGCCCAGAATACGGTTGGCACCCGCCTCGGTCATCAAGTTGGCGACCAGTTTGGCGGTAATCGACTCACGGCCAGCAGTTTTGCGATCGGCCCTGGCGTAGCAATAGTAGGGCAGCACCGCCGTGATTTGCCGCGCCGAGGCCCGACGGCAGGCATCGATGATGATCAGCAACTCCATCAGGTGGTCATTGACGGGGTATGAGCAGGGCTGGATGATATAGACGTCGCACCCCCGAATTGATTCTTGAACTTGTACATAGAGCTCACCATCGGCGAAGCGTTTGCGGATCATGGGCCCCAAGTCCATGCCCAGATAGCGAGCAATTTCTTTGGCCAGAGGAATATTGGCAGAACCGGAAAAGAGCCGGAGACGGCTATTTTCTGGGATATTGGTCAGCGGTGGCGGAAATTTAAGAGTGGCGGTACGGGTCACGGTAGCTAAAGGGTTGAGGCTCATCTTGATGCAATCTTACCATTGCTCTTTCGGCGTCAAGACGGACTTTTATGAAGAAAAGTCTAAGATTTGTTATTTTCTTAAATAAATGTGATATGCGTCCTGGGTGTGGAGTCGCTTGTGTCACTGCCTCACAATGCCCCACCGTGAATGATTCGTCACTGCCGATAATAACTTGCTATCTTTTAGGTTCTTGATCCATTCCCCCATTTTCATCAGGGTTAAGAAATTAATCCGGTAATCACGAAATTCACTGACCCCTTGGCAGACGAGATGCCCTATCCCTCCGGGAGGCTACGCCAACGACTTCGCTCAGCGACCACCTGCGCTATGGAATGATTGGTTTCTTCTCTTTGGTTCCATCTAAACGGGGGCTTTACGCTTCACGGGGCGTAATATTGATTCAATATTGTTTTGCGATCGCCAGACTCTATGCAAGTGCCACTGACACCAGGGACGCTACTCAATCAGCGCTATCAGATCATCCAAACGCTGGGACAAGGGGGATTTGGCCGGACGTATTTGGCTGAAGATCAAAGCCGCTTTAAGGAACGCTGCGCGATCAAAGAGTTGGTACCGAACCAGAATTCGGAATATGCCCTGACCAAGTCGCGGGAGTTGTTTCAGCGGGAAGCGGCGATTTTGTACCAAATACGCCATCCTCAAGTGCCCCAGTTTCAAGCGACGTTTGAGGAGCAGGGCCGGCTCTTTATTGTCCAGGACTATGTGGAGGGCCATACGCTTCAAGAGATTCGTGAGGTGCGGCGGCTCAACAGTCAGCGCTGTCATGAGGCAGAGGTGCGCCGCTGGGTCGAGCAACTGCTGCCAGTGCTGGGGGCTCTCCACACCCAGGGCATCATCCATCGGGATGTTTCGCCGGGCAATATTATCTTGCGATCGCAGGATGGGTTGCCGGTGCTGATTGACTTTGGTGTGGTGAAGGAGCTGGCGACCCGGATTCAATATCCCGAAGCGCCCGCCCATGCGACGACCGTGGGTAAGGCGGGTTATGCGCCCCGGGAGCAGATGCAAACCGGCGAGGCGTATCCGAGCAGTGATCTCTACAGTTTGGCGGTGACAGCGATCGTCCTACTCACGGATACCGAACCCCAAACCCTCTTTGATCAGGTCAATTGTATCTGGCATTGGCAACCGTTTGTGACCCTGAGCAGCGATCGCTTTGGCAAGGTGCTTGAGCAGATGTTGCGCGATCGCCCCCCCGAACGCTTTGCCTCGGCCCAAGCAGTCTTGCAAGCCCTGCAAGGCGGCGGTTCAAGCAGCGCATCAAACAGCCCAGTGGGTATAGCTGCCACCCAGCCGCCCCAAACCTACACCCCTCCACCGCCCCAAACCTTAACCCCTCCACCACTGCCCCAAACACCGCCCCAAACACCACCGCAAGCGTCGCCCCCAACGCCACCCGACCCCCCCCTCTCGCAAATGAGTACGATGGTTGTGGGCGGCGGTCAGCCTCCCGCCCCAGAGCCGCCAACGGCTGTTGCGACCCCGACCTCGCCCGATCCGGATCGGCCCCGTCAGGGCTCGTCTGTACCGACACCTCTGGTCTTGGCCTTCCTGGCCTTATTCGTGAGCCTGACCGCAGGTCTAGGAACCTGGGGACTGGTCACCTTTATCGGTAACCGTCAACAGGCTGCGTTGCAAGCCCCCCAGCCCGAAGCCACGCTCACACCCGACGACACGACGGCTCCCCCCGATGTCCCCGCCTCACCCACCCCCACCCCCACGGTTCAAGCCAATGCTAAAGCGCTGGATTTAAAGCCGGGTGAGGCGCTCACGGAACAGGGCAGTCTTGAGGATCGAGACGTCATGCGCTACACCTTCTCTGCCCAGGCTGGTCAGCGCCTAGAGGCCCTCTTAGTGAGCCAAGGCGCATTGATGAGCATTTTTAAACCCAACGGCCAGCCCATGGGCTTACTCAACCGGAGTAGCCGAACCCGCGATTGGCAGGGTGAACTTCCTGACGATGGCACCTATACCATCCAGCTCGATCGCCTGGAAAACTTTACCGACGAGCAATACCGTTATCAACTCCAGCTCCAGTTGACGGCTCCGGTTGCCGAACCCAGTCCGACGCCGACCGAGACGCCCTCCCCCACGCCGACCGAGACGCCCTCCCCCACGCCCTCCCCTAGCCCTAGCGAGACGCCTTCTCCAACGCCCTCCCCGAGCGACCCGACCCCGAGCCCTGAGCCTACGCCATCACCGGAGCCAGAACCCACGGTGGACAGTGAACTCGTGCCCGTGACACCGGATTCGGAAGAATCCCAGGTGGACTTCCAGGGTCGCACTAGTCCCCAAAATGTGCCACGCTACGAGATTAACGTGGAGGCGGGTCAAATTCTCTCGGTTAATGTGCTAGATGGTTTGGTGGGCCTAGAATTGCGCGATCCTAGTGGTGTGCTGCTCGAAGAGGGTGCGGTAGTGAATTGGCAAGGGCAAGTGTCCCGGTCAGGAACCTATTTAGTGGATGTGACAGCTCCTGAGTCCACTCGGTTTGCGGTGCGGGTGAATGTGCAGAACCCTTGAGGCCGAGGGGCTGTTATCCGTTAACCCTCAAACCATGGCGATGGCTGGCTTACCGCTCCTTTTCTGTTTTTCACGTGAGTTCTGGATAAGCAAACATTGCGAAAGACTCTAAAACGCAACGGAATCAACAATACTGGCTCCGATATTGCCGGAGTCTGAGGGGGCAATCTCCCCCTCAGCGGGAGGTGTCGGGGGGCTGGACCCCTGACAACCGGGTTTGACAACGAGATTTCAAGGCTTTGAGGAAGGCGATCGCTTCGCTTATCCAGAGCTCAGTTTTTTAGGTTCGGACGCTCTATCGCTTGTCCCGCAAGGCTTTCGACTCTAACTGATGATGCGCCCTACAAACGACGCTCTCGCTGGAGGAGTTGCCGATAGGAAAAACTGCCTAGAAAGAGCGCAACGATCGCCCCGCCCAACAACACCCCAAGATGCATCTGAATCTCCAGGAGTGAACGGCCGGTCCAGACCTTGCCGAGCGCTTGGGTCATATGAAAGATCGGGTTAAAGCGGGCAATTTGAAGCAGAGCGTCCGGAAAAATACTAATCGGAAAAAACGCCCCGCCCAAGAGCAGCAGCGGCATGCCGAAGGCCGCAACCAGAGTATTCACATCTTCCGGGCGTTGGGCCAATTGCGTGCCGAGCATAAAGCCCAAGCCGCCGTAGATGATCAGCGTCAGGAGCAGAATGCCACTGCCGAGGAGTAGCGAACCCGTATAGCGAGACCCGAGTAGCAGGGCCACGGTCAGTAGCACCACCGTCTGGGCTAGGGCGATCGCGCTCTGGGCTAAGGCAATTCCGAGGAAATAGCCCAAACCGCTCAGGGGCGAAATCAACAGCCGCTGCAATGTGCCCTGCTCCCGTTCAGTGACGAGGATGGCCACCGTGCCGCCCACACAGCTAAAAAAGAGCGCCACACCCACGATCGTTGCAGGTCCGGCAAAGTCCAAAGCCGCTCCCAACGGCAATTGGGCGCGATCGGCCACAATCAGGCCGTTGAGCAGCAGCACAAATAACGGAAACACCAACCAAAACAGCAGCCGACTCTTGCGCCGCCAGAGCTCCAGCCAGAGACGTTGGGCGATCGCAATGGCATCACGGTAAGTCTGTAAGCGCAAGGCGCTGGGATGTTGCATGAGCTGAGAGAATCCTTACTTAACGTGAGTTTTGGATCAGCAGATATCGCGAAAGATACTGAAGCTTAGCAGAATTTAAGATATTGTCTCCGATATTGGCGGAGTCTGAGGGGGCAATCTCTCCCTCAGCGGGCAGGGTTGTTTTATGTTTACCAGAGAAAATTCCAATCGACTGTAGGGGCATGGTTTCCGTGCCCGCGCAACCTTTAAAACCGTCCTGCCAATGTTATCGCGTGGGTTGCAGGGCGGGGAAACCATAACGGTGCTCCGCCCAAAACTCGTCGAGACAGTTCTTGAAACTGTTTGTTGAAGAAGCTTCAACGAC
>JBCDEB010000018.1:0-64360 GCA_039180005.1 Cyanobacteria bacterium P01_G01_bin.54
GGAAGCCATCACGGGCCATTCAGTAGTGGAAGAGCCTCAGAGATTTCTAGCCGGATAGGCACTGAATCAGCAGGGATGCTTCCCACATTGAAAGGTTTCCGTACAAGCCGAAAAGTAAAGGCAGAATAAGCGAGGATAAGGGCTGAGCTTGTCGTTCGCGTAGCGTCCCGGAGGGAGAGCCCGGCTGTTCAGACGTTCGACAAGCTCAGTCTTCACTCTCTTTATGGCTCTATATAGTCAGGATTTGGTATAAGTCATCAATGTGACCTTGTGTCGAGGTTTATTTCTAGGTTAAGGCCGAGTCAAGATACAAAGATGCATACGGTTAAGCTCGCCCCCCTTCACTCTCACTCCTTGCCATGGCCCTTGACCCAAACCACTTCAACACAAACGGTCCCAGCACGACCGATCTCAGCATGGGCGCTTGGGGTGACTATGCCCAGATGCTAATTCGGAAGCATTATCAGCAGCAGCCTGAGGTGCTGGCCGATCGCCACCCTGAACCCCTACGCAAAATGCGCGTGGGGCTGCGACGACTGCGTGTCACGCTTAAGACCTTTGGCAAAGTGCTGAATCTGCCAATCAAACAAGAAAACCGCGCCCTGCAAAAGTTGGGACGGAAACTAAGCCAATTGCGCGACCTAGATGTGCAAACCAAAACCCTCAAACAAACCTATCGACCGCGATTGCCCAAGGCCGAGCGCAACGCCCTCGATCAATTGCTCAAGCAACTCAAACAGCATCGCAAGCAGGTCTTGAAAAAAAACCGCCATGCCTTGCGCGATCGCCCCTATCAGCAATTCCAAAAGACCTATGGACGATGGCTGGCGCAGCCCCTGCCCCCGTCCCCTCACACCCATGCGCCTGTTGATACCATGGCCGCCCCCGTCCTGAGTGCCCAACTCGAGTGGCTGCTGGCCCATCCTGGCTGGCAGATTACCGCCCAGCCCCCCTTAACCTGAACGCACCTGGAAACCCTACATGCGCTACGCAAACGAGTCAAAACGACCCGCGCCCCGATTCATAAGCCTTTTGTCAGTGGCTCACCGAACTCAAGCTTCTGCAAGACACCCTCGGCGCGATTCAAGACAGTGCGGTGCTCTCGGACTGGCTGAGGCAATATGTTTCTCACCCAGAGACGCTCACACAGATGAGTTCTGCACCCCTTGGCAAACGGTGCTCGGCGGTTTGGCTCAGGTGCTGCGATCGCCTCAATTGTCCCCGGAGGGCCATCGTCTTTTGAGAGATTGAGGTTTGCAACCATGGATCCTGCCGACGAATAAAGTCAATGATTGTCGGTGGTACAGCTAATGCACAATGCATTTATCTCGTTTTGTCAACCCCCAAGAGCCGTACCTCAAAATTCGGTTAAAAGGGCTTTACAGACTACAGTTTCTCTGGAAAAGCTCCATTAAGATGACGATAGGCACCATTGCCCCATAATTAGGGCGCGTCATCAGTTAGAGTCAGAAGCCTTACGGAACAAGCGATTGAGCGCCCGAACTAAACAACAGGAGAGGGGCTGTAAGCGAGTCACTGCAATGGTTTAAGGTTTAACTGATGACAGCCCCTAGTCTTTTTTAACAATTCTGCTGTTATGACCTATACCTTTGATATCCTCGGCATCGCCCCGCTGCTGACCCTCTTTGAATACCAAGAACGTGCCGCCCAAACGCCCCCCTGTAGCAAAACCTACCTCGGCAGCCCTGACTGCACGTTGGATGGTCTGATCAAGTCCACCGAACTGCTGCATCACAAACCCAACTGGAATTGGGATGAAGTTATCCAACGGATGGTGGCATTTTGGGTTAAGCACGAAGACCGGGTGCGCTATTGGCAAGAACAGCTCGCTATGGTTGGCCAGAACAATGTGCTGGTGACACGAGTCGCGAATGTGGAACTGCTACGCAATGAGTTTGAGCTGTTGCTATAGATAGGGCTTAGAGGTCAGCGTTCAAGGTTCAAAGTTCAGGACATCTGATACCAAATCACAAAAATCCAGCTACAGATCAGGTAGCCAAAACGCTCTTTCTCCCTGCAATAGAGGCAATCGTCGCTCGTTCTAGATTCAACAGTTGTTCACAAACGAAGAGGCGTAAGTCATCATGGGAGCGTGTTTCGTTCTGCGTGCTGTAAAAATCGAATTAAGCCGCCATCACCTCAAGTTGGTCAGCCCGTTCTAGCCAACTGGCCCGACACCAGTCCACATCCTTGCCGACCATGAAGGTGACGTACTCTACTCCATAGGCTTGCCAATAGTCCACCACTTCTCCGGCGAGCCCGTCCGGGTCATCCATCCGTCGTACCTGTACGCCCAGAGGGAACTGCTCAGCAACCGGATGATCTTTCCACTTCTGCAGCGTGATCAACCGCTCCTGCTGGGGTTCGGGGAGCAAGTTCCAAGCGTCCACTTTCCATTGGGAATAGTCGGTTGTTACCTTTTCGACCATGCACCAGGTCTCAACCTGTTGGAGAAAGTCGGCCAGGTCTTGGGGACTGTGGAGTTTTGGGGAGGGCAGCAGAACAGCACTCATGGATCTTCACGCGCTATCAATAGTGCTCTAGGGGTATTTCCCCCACGAGCCACCCTAAATATAGCGGGTCTGATCGAATTTAGCGATCCGGAACAGACGTTCGCTCAGTACTTTTCCAGAGTGAAATGAGGCTCAACTTGAACTATGAAACCCAGTATCAGCAATGGTTGTGTTGGGTCTCGCTCCGCTCAACGCCAACCTACAATTTAGGGTTGACGCTGCACTAGCGCCGGAGAAGAGCAATTGTCTGATTCAACGGTAGGGGCTGGGTTTCACTGCCCTGCTTCAGTCCTAGAGATTCTGCAACCCATGGTTCAGGGTTCTAAAGTTATTCCTCTTCCCCCTCCGAGTTAGCCGGATTGTCGGCCTCGGCATCAGCTTCAATCGACTCATCGCCCATTGACTCTTCAGTTAGGGGCACAAGGGCGATCGCCGCAATATAATCTTCATTATCGAGGCGTTGAACGCGTACCCCTGTGGCCATCCGTGACTGGGGTGAAATGGCGTTAATCAATTGTCGGATAATGATGCCGCGATGGGTAATCAGCATCAGCTCATCGGTGGCATTGACCACCCGCAAGGCGATCAATTCATCAGTCTGGGCTCGGAACTTGATCGCCTTGACGCCCATACCGGCCCGGTTTTGCAGCCGAAACTGTTCAACGGGAACCCGCTTGCCAAAGCCGCCACTGGTCACTACCAGAACCCAGAGGCTGTCCTCGCTGGGAGGAAGAATTGCCTCATCTTCGCCCCCGTTTTCGCTATCGCTGCTCTCGTTCGTTTCTTCGAGGGGCTCCTCTTCGCTCAGTGCCAGCTGGGCAACCACTTGGGCCGGCAAGATGTCCATACTGATCAGGGCATCATCACCCCGGAGCTTCATGGCTTTGACGCCCCGTGTCGCTCGACCGAGGGGACGGAGTTGCTGGTCATCTGCTTTGAAGTGAATGGCCATGCCCCGGCGCGAACCAATAATAATGCTGTCTTCTTGTTTAGCTAGACGCACCCAACGTAGTTGATCCTCTTCCACCAACGAAATCGCGATCAAGCCGTTGGTGCGGATATTGCTAAAGGCCGAGAGGGCGGTTTTTTTGATGAAGCCCTGGCGGGTGAGCATCACCAGATAGTCCTCATCAGTGAACTCGCTCACCCCCAACATTGAGGTGATTTTTTCTTCGCGGGGAATCGGTAGCAATTGCACAATCGGCACCCCCCGAGCGGCTCGGGAAGCGGTGGGGATTTTATAGGCATTGAGGGAGTAGACCACACCGCGATCGCTAAAGAAGAGTACCGTGTTGTGGTCACAGCAGGTCAAAAAATGCTCCACCGCGTCATCTTCTTTGATCTTGGCCCCTGAGCGGCCGCGGGTGGCACGGTTTTGGGCTTCAAAGGTATTTAGGGGCATCCGTTTGATGTAGCCCTGCTCAGTGAGCAGAATCACGACCGGTTCATTGGCGATGAGATCCAGGTCATCGAGTTCGCCTTCAGCGGAAAGGATGGTGGTGCGGCGCGGCGTGGCGTGGGCCGTCTTAATCTGGGTCACTTCCTCAATGATGATGCTCTCGACCCGTTCCCGGCGAGCCAAAATATCTTGCAAGTCGGCGATCGTGCGCTGGAGTTCTTCGTGCTCCGCTTGGATTTTTTCGGTTTCCAAGGCGGTGAGTCGCCGTAGTTGCATCTGCAAAATCGCATCGGCCTGGGCTTGGGAGAGGCCAAACCGATCCATCAGTTGCTCCCGAGCTGAAGCGGTGTCAGCGGCCGCGCGAATGAGTTGAATCACCGCTTCGAGGTTGTCCTGGGCAATCAGCAGGCCCTGAAGGATATGATCCCGTTCTTGGGCTTTGCGCAGACGGTAGCGGGTACGGCGTTCGATCGTCTCGATGCGGAAATCCAGAAAGACTTGTAAGAACCGTTTGAGATCCAAAAGCTGGGGCTCGCCCCCTACTAAAGAGAGCATATTTGCGCCAAAGTTGCAGCGCAGGGGCGTGTGTTTGTAGAGGTTGTTGAGCACCACGCGGGCGATCGCATCTCGCTTAAGTTCAATCACCATGCGCATCCCGTCACGATCGCTCTCGTCGCGAATATCGGAAATTCCATCGAGGCGTTTATCGTTAACCAGCTCGGCGATCTTCTCAATCAGGCTGGCCTTATTCACTTGATAAGGCAACTCTGTCACAATAATTGCCTCCCGATCCGGACGCCCCGCTTGCTCAATGAGCTCAATGTCGGCCACACTTTGCATCGTGATCGAGCCCCGTCCGGTGGTGTAGGCCTCTTTGATGCCCGCATGACCCAGGATTTGTCCGCCAGTGGGGAAGTCTGGCCCCTTAATGATCTGGCGCAACTCGGGAATCGTAATCGCCGGGTTATGAATCAAGGCCACCAAGCCATCGATCAACTCACCAAGGTTATGGGGGGGAATATTGGTCGCCATGCCCACGGCAATTCCCGAAGAGCCATTCAGGAGTAGCTGGGGCACACGCGACGGCAGCACCACCGGCTCCTGCTGTGACCCATCAAAGTTATCGGCGTAGTCAACGGTATCGGCTTCAATATCCTGGAGCAGCGCATCCACGGTGAGACGATGCAAACGGGATTCGGTGTAACGCATCGCCGCTGGGGGGTCATTGTCCACTGAGCCAAAGTTGCCATGACCCTGAATCAGCGGCTCGCGCATGGAAAAGTCCTGGGCCATCCGCACTAGGGCATCGTAAACGGCAGTATCGCCATGGGGATGGTATTTACCGAGCACTTCCCCGACGACGCGGGCACATTTTCGGAAGGGGCGATCGGGGGTGAGTCCCAACTCATACATCGCATACAAGATGCGGCGGTGAACTGGCTTGAGACCATCTCGAGCATCCGGAAGCGCCCGCCCAACAATCACACTCATGGCGTATTCGAGATAGGAACGAGACATCTCGTTGCGTAAGTCCGTGGGGACAATCCGAGTCATAAACTGGGCTCCTTAACTATGCGCTTTAATTGGGCTCCTGAACGGGATGCCTTGAATGGCGATCGCCCCTAGAAAAGACAAAAAGCAGTCAAAACAATACTGCTTTCTCTCGCTACTTTGGGTAGCCTAAAGGGCAATCATTTGGGAAGTTTTCTAACCCTAATTTTACCATGCCAGACTTATCAGATTTAAGACCGTTTGACTGCGGAAAACGCTAAGCATACAAATGGGCTACATAATCCCCATAGCCGTTGTAGGGCAAGGTCTCTTTTACCTCCCACGTCAAGGTTTCCCCTGGGCCAATAAACCGTTCCTGGGTCTGAGACCAACGGGGATGGGACTTAGCAGGATTGACATTGGCTTCAAATCCATATTCATGGGGAATCAATGTGTTCCAATAGGTCGCAGGCTGCTCGGCGACAAACTCGATCTTGACAATCGACTTGGCCCCCTTAAACCCATATTTCCAGGGCACAACCATGCGAATGGGCGCACCATGCTGCTTGGGCAGTTCTTTGCCGTAGATTCCAGTCGCAAAAAAGGCGAGTTCGTTGGCCATTTCTTCAATACGCAGGCCCTCACGATAAGGCCAGGGGAGTGATCCCAGATGCAAGCCGGGGCCAGGGGTGATCTGGCGATCGTAAAAGGAGGTAAATTGCACAAACTTGGCACTGCTTTTGGGGTCAGCCGTTTCTAGGAGCTTGTACATGGGAAAACCGACCCAGGGCAAAACCATTGACCATGCCTCCACACAGCGGAACCGATAGACCCGTTCTTCATGCTCAAAGGTACGACGGAGATCGTCGAGGTCGTAGGTTTTAGGATTATTGACCAGTCCAGTGACTTCCACTTGCCAATCTTCTGTGGGGAGATCCTGAGCTCTTTTCCAGATGGATTTGGTGCCGCCAAACTCATAGAAATTGTTGTACTGACTGGCCAGATTTTGGCTGGTGATCGGGCGATCGACCGTAGCAAAGTCCAGATTGGTGCGCAGGGGGGCAATCTCAGGCAAATCGTAGGTTTGGGTGAGGGGGTCACGTGTTGTTGAGGCGCTCGGTGCTTGGGCTTGAGAGCGACAACCCATCAGCGGCAGGAGCGACAGGGTGGCACTCGCCCCAAACAGCGTTTTTAGCACTTGGCGGCGATGCCAATAGGTCGATTCAGGGGTGATGTGCGCTTCAGAAAGCTGCCAGTCCGGTGGCAAAATTGAGTGAGTCATAGGGAATGGATTGAGGGGAGTTGGGAGCAGAAGACGATAGACTCAAATCATTGTAGGGGTTTGATCTGAGCAAGTGCTTAACCCCTGCAATCATTTCTGCATCCCCGAGGCGGTGGTACTAGGTTGATATAAAAAACACGGTAGGGGAGGGTCTGAAACCCTCCCCTACTGATTGTTAGTCCTGTGCCGCTAGACCAGCGTCACTGTCATCCCTTCACGAGCAAAGGCGATTTGCGGTACATCAAGCTTGAGCTTGGCTTCCATTTTGTCCAAATAATCATCACTGTACTCAGGGCTATAAAGTGAGAGGAAAATCTTCTCAACCTTTGCAGCCTTAGCAATCATTGCACAGTTTCCCCATTGTTCCGCAACTAAGAGATGCTCTTGTGCCTGAGGGACTTGAAACCGATCTTGCTTGGGTGCAGCCAAAATCAGCAAATTGGCACCTTGGGCCAGCTCAACTAAGGCTTCCTTCGATGCCGCATTCAAGCAATTGGGGCTCATCGCATAGACCAGCGCCTTTCCTTCACAAGTGACTCGATAGCCCACCGAATGATGTTCAATATTGAGATAGGCACTCTCAACCACGACATCATCACCCAATCGCGTTTGACCCATGCTGTCGAGTTCATGAAACTCCAATCTCGACTGCATCACCTGGATGGGAACGGGAAAATTCGGCCCCAACATCTGTTGGCTGAGACGTTGCTCAAATGTTGAGCCATTGGAGGCTTTGGCACCGTAAATGTGAAAATGGTTGATGGGGATAAAGGCAGGCACAAAGAAAGGAAAGCCCTGGATCCGATCCCAATGACAATGGGTAAAGAACAGATGAGCTTCTATCGGCATTTGAGAGAGCAGACTATTGCCTAATGTCCGCAAACCTGTCCCACCGTCAAAAACGAGGCGCTGCGAACCTGCACGAACCTCAACGCATGAGGTGTTACCACCGAAGCGAACCGTTTTTGCACCGGGGGTTGGAATCTGATCTCGAACGCCCCAAAACTGCACATCAACGCTCACAGCCAGGCTCTCCTCCCGAACATTGGTGTTTGGCATTTTGACATCAATGATGATTGGTCTTGAACCGGGGCATTCTCTTGAATCTGCCCTAAGCCTAGGACAACAGATATCCCAAAGTATATCTTTTCCCTCGGGTTTATCAACATAGTTTTTTGCATGTTGTCAGCAGTCGCCATCAGCAAGGTCAGATTTCAGCTCAACTCAAGACATCGTCCTTATCTTAGCTTTACAAGACCCCTTTCCACAGTCGGGACATTTCTTCGAAACCAACCCGCTTTCATGATAGCGTGGGACGCCTAAAGCAGGAGCGTTACTCTTCTGAACGATTGAACAACAACTCCAGTGACATGTTAGGATCAAACCCGCGATGCACCCCTACGGATCGAGAGTCCCACAACACACGCTTCTTCTCCGGGAAAGATAAGGTTTGCAGAGTGAAACATCTGAACTCAAGGGAGTTCGACCTATACCCTTGCACTTACCTTAACCTTTCGCGGCTTGAATACATTCCTCAAGGAGGGTCATGACGGCATCAAGATTCTTCCAACCCAAAATCTCAGTCACTTTATTCTCTAAGTTTTTATAGCTGCGAAAGAATTCAGCAATTTCGTCTAAACGATGAGAAGAGACGTTTTCAAGGGATTTGACCTGGGCATAGCGGGGGTCTTTATCCGGCACACACAGTAGCTTTTCATCGCGATCGCCCCCATCAATCATCTCTAGCATGCCAATCGGGCGAGCCGCAATCACACATCCGGGGAAGGTGGGTTGATCAATGAGAACCATGCCATCTAGGGGATCACCGTCATCAGCGAGGGTATTAGGGATGAATCCATAGTCGTAGGGATATTGAACCGAGGAATACAGGACGCGATCGAGAGCAAAGGCGTTGAGGTCTTTGTCAAACTCGTATTTGTTCTTACTCCCGGCAGGGATTTCAATCAGTACATTGACGATACCAGGCTTCGGCTGGGCAGGAATCTTGGCTAAATCCATATTGGTAAAACTGAGTCGCTCCGCAGGCACAGGACAAGGGTTAAGGGATGGCCATAATGGTTTAGATCCCTAGGCATGAAAATCATACCAGTAATCGCCACCTCCCCTATACCCCTCGTTTAGTGCATAGTAGAGAATCGACCCAATGGGCTTGACAGCAAGGCCCGCTGAGATTTTAATAAGTCGAGATCGATTGACCCTGAGTTGGCTCATTCAAGAGGGGACACAACGCCAAAACAAACATTGGCTCTGGTGAAATCAGCCGCATCAACTAACGAACTGACTGACCGGGACTTAGCGGAGATTGGCGGGCAGCTGCAGTGGAATAGTAAGCAATGGTTAGGGTGGGCAAGACAAGGGTTAATAGGGCGATCGCCGTCCCCACATACATTGCCCACCTATGACCGGGGACATCTTTTGCCTTAGCCAATGAACGACTTGATTCCATATTAAAACGGGATGTAACGCCAAGAAGAATTTAAAAGCTGTATAGCCCATTCTAGCGATAGACTGTCAAAAATCTGTGATCGTGGCCACATTCACCACTTGAGCGTCAGTCAGCGATATGAGGCACAGCGATCCCATTCATTGCCAGGGCGGCGGCGCTGCGCAACACAAAGTGATGGTCAGACACAACATTCAAGTGGTTGGTATGGGGCTCGGGGGCATTGCGGATCTGCCGCTGCAAGGTTGCCAGCAGCTCCACATTGCCACCCTCATTGCGGGTACGCCGCGACTCTTGGCACACGTTCCCCCTACCTATCCGGCTCAGCGACTCCCCTTACACAATCTCCAGTCTGACTTAAAGCGGGTTGAGCAGGCCTGGCAGTGGGGGGAGAAAGTCGTGATCCTGGTTTCGGGGGATCCACTCTTTTTTGGTTTGGGTCGTCTGTTACTCCAGCAGTTTCCAGCCGCTGACCTTGTCTTCCATCCCCATCTCAGTTCGGTGCAACTGGCCTTTAGTCGCTTGCGACTACCCTGGCAAGATGCTCGGTTACTGAGTGTCCATGGTCGAGATCTAGAGCCTGTAC
The DNA here is from genome assembly GCA_039180005.1 of Cyanobacteria bacterium P01_G01_bin.54. GTDB lineage: Bacteria > Cyanobacteriota > Cyanobacteriia > Cyanobacteriales > Spirulinaceae > SIO3F2. The sequence continues at coordinate 9,757 of JBCDEB010000018.1, forward strand.
GGCAATGCTGCCAACAGGGCATTGCTAAAATTGCCATTCTCACAGATGCAGTGAATAATCCAGGGGCGATCGCCACCCTCGTCGAGCAGTTGCATCTTCCCCATCACTACAGCTTCTGGGTTTGCGAAAATCTGGGGGGCGAGACGGAGTGGATACAGCAATACAAGGAGAGCAAGGCTTTACACGGTCAGACCTTTGCGCCCTTGAGCGTCGTTGTGCTGCTCCGCCAAGCCGCACCGGATGCTCCCTCTCCACTTCAGGGGTTACCCTTGCTGGGGTTGCCCGATAACGCGTTTCTGAGCTTTGCCGATCGCCCCGGTTTGATGACCAAGCGCGAGATCCGGATCGCGATTCTGGGGGAATTGGCCTTGACGGCTCAATGCCAAGTCCTATGGGATCTTGGTGCGGGGACGGGGTCCGTTGCCATTGAAATGGCGCGGCTTGTTCCCCAGGCAACGATTTATGCCCTTGAGAAAACTGCAATGGGCGTTAACTTGATTGAGCAGAATTGTCACCGTTTGGGGGTGGAAAACGTGGTAGCGATCGCCGGAGTAGCGCCAGATGCCTTCGCTGAACTCCCCGCACCCGATCGGGTATTTATTGGTGGTAGTGGTGGCCAACTGCTGACGATTTTGGCTCAGTCCTGGTCCCGTTTAAAACCCCAAGGTAAATGGGTCGGGGCCTTTGCCAGTTTGGAGAATTTCTGTAGCGCTTGGCAATGGTGCGAGCAGCAGCAACTCGCGGCTCAGGTACTCCAGCTCCAGGTGGCGCGATCGCTCCCCTTTGCCCAGTTACATCGTTTGACGCCCCTGAACCCAATCACTTTGCTGAGTGCAACTAAGGATGAGGGATGAAGGCAGAAGGATGAAGGGTGAGGAAAACTTAAGTTCTGGATAAGCGAAGCTATCGTATTCCTCAAAGTCTTAAAATCTCAATGTCAAACCCGGTTGTCAGGAGACCCGCCCCCCGACACCTCCCGCTGAGGGGGAAAGGGCTCCCGACGGGCTCCCGACGGGCTCCGGCAATATCGGAGCCAGTATTGTTGATTCTGCTGAGTTTTAGCGTCTTTCGCGATGTCTGTTTATCCAGAACTCACGCTCACTAACGACTCAACACGTTGAACTCTAAACTTTGAACTCTGAACCCTGAACTTTGAACTGCAAACACCGTCCCTACCAATCTTCAACATCATCATCCCCTAAACCCGGACGGGGCATCGGCTGACGATGGGCTTGATGCCACAGTGTTAGTCCCTGCAAAGATTTGGGTGTAGGGGCTGAACCCAAGAGTGAGATTCCCCAACCTAACAGTACAGCGACCGGTGCGGTAATTGCCGATCGCCAGATGCCTGGTACATTCAGCCAGCCAAACTCTGTACTAATAATCAGCACAATGACCGCTGCCACAGTGCCATAAAATGCGCCCGTGGCATTGACACGTGGTATCAAGGTTCCCATTAAGAAAATGCCCAATAGGGGTCCTAAAAATAGAGTGGTATAGGTCACCAAAAAGGGCAGCAAATCTTCCCCGGTGGAAGCCACATAGAAGGCCGAGCCAATGCCCAAGATGCCCCAAAAGACAATCAGCCCTTGGGCAACCCGTAAAGACTGGGTTTCACTGGGATTTCGGGCAGAATAGCGCTGATAAAAATCAACGGTTAGACAGGTGGCCAGGGAATGGAGCGCAGAGTCGATCGAGGACATGGCCGCCGCGAAAATTGCCGCCACCAACAAACCCGAGGCTCCCGGTGGCACTTGATGAACAATGAAATGGGCCAGTATCCCATCGGCTGGTGTATCCTCGGGCAGTCCGCCTTGAAGCGTGTAAAAGCCAAAGAGTAAAACCCCCAGGAACAGGGTTGCTGCGACACCCACAAACCCCGAAAACCAACCCACAAAGATGGCTTTGCGCCCCGAGGGCAGATCTGCACAGGAAACATAGCGCTGTACCGATTGCTGGTTCGTTCCGGCAACCGCGAAGGCAAGGACGCCATAGGCAATCAAGGCGGTGGGTAGGGAGCGGATTTCGCTGGGTGCCCAGGTCAAATTCACCATCGCCAGCTTACCGTTCGCAGCCGCAACCTGCCAGAGCTCACCGAAGCCACCGGGAACCGCCGAGACAGCAGCGCCAATCCCCGCCGCTAAACCCACGAAGATCAGGGCAAATTGCAAGACATCGGTCCAAACGACGGCGGTAATTCCGCCCGTTGCAGTATAGACAATGGAGACAAGGCCCACCAGCAGAATCGCCAAATACAGTGGCAACCCCATCACCGTCGCGACGACCAAGGCGGCAGCATAGAGTAGCCCGCCCAAACGGGCAATGACAAATAGTAGGAAGCAGAGGGAGCCCAGCGATCGTGTCTTGGCATCAAACCGTCGCTCCAGATACTCATAGGCGGTGGTGAGATTGAGCCGAATAAAAAAAGGCAGAAACAGGGCAATCACTAGACCATAGCCAATCAAGTCACCGAGTTGGAGTTGCAGATATAAAAAACCGTGATTATAGCCTTCCCCCGGTCCCCCCAAGAGTGAGGCCGCCGAAAACGAAGTGGCAATAATGGAAAAGCCCACGGCCCACCAGGGCAAGCGCCGTGCGCCCCGAAAATATTCATCGGTGTTGCTCTGCTGACGACTTGCTGCAATGCCAATAACCAATAAGGCGATCGCATAAAGCGCCACAATGCCCCAGTCGAGAGGATGCATAATATTCAGTTCGCAGTTAACAGTTCGCAGTTCACAATTGGAGAATGTTGGATGGATATGAGCTTGCGCTATCCGGAGTTGAGGATATGAAAACTCATTTAAATTCAGAATTCTAACCGAAAGTGAATGCTCTCTATGCATACCACTAATGCGGTCTGGGCTCAAAACAGATCCTAGAACTCTATAGCCTGAGTGAGTTTTTCCTTGAAGTCTGCCCCCGTCCGGCCGGTGATCAACCAGAGTACAGCTCGAAGACCGTCGATCGCACATTTGGTTAAGGTTTCATCAGGACCAGGCGACTCCACGGGCAACGGCTTGATCACAATGCCACGGGAACCAAAGACAATTTCACCGACAATGCGAGCCCGACGCATATGGTTCTCGGAGGTAATCAGGTAAACACTGGTGACGCCTTGCTGCTGTAGTTCATCGAGGAGGGTTGTGAAGTTAGTGACCGTGTCTTTGGCTTCATAGTTCAAATGGAGGCGATCGCGCCCGACCCCCGCATTGGCAAAGATTTGCTCGACATAGCCCTCCGGACTGCCAGAAGAAACCCAAATGTCTAGTTGGGGGTGATCATGGGCGAGCTGGGCAGCATAGGATTCGCGGGTTTCTAGCCCCCCTAAAACCACAGCAGCTTGGGGCTGGGCAACCTGGACTTGCAAACGCTTGTAGGCGATCGTTAGGGTCAGACTCAGAAACAGCAGCGACCCCAACCAAAAACGTCGCGATCGTAAGCGGCGGGGCGATCGCGGCGGCGAGGATAGCCCTCGTCTATGCGGTTGTCCGGTAACCCATTGATGAACCATATGTGAACCGTAACGACTGCCTTACCGAAAGGCAAAAGATGCACACCGCCAGTGTTCCCCTGTTAAACAAGTGCTGGCACCTTAGTGTAGCGTGTCAGTCGCGGATTGGGTCATGGACTGAATACTTGACTAATACTTGATGCGATCTTGCTTTTGACCCTTGGTTGCATTTTTGGTCACAAAGTCAATAATCTTGCCCGCCACATCAACCTCTGTGGCTCGTTCAATCCCCTCTAGACCCGGCGAAGAATTGACTTCCATGACCACCGGCCCATGATTCGAGCGCAACAGATCCACCCCTGCCACTTGTAAGCCCATGGCCTTGGCCGAGCGAATAGCGGTGGTGCGCTCCTCGGGCGTTAGCTTCATGGCCTGGGCAAAACCGCCCCGATGCAGGTTAGAGCGAAACTCGCCTGGTGCACCTTGGCGTTTCATCGCCGCGACCACCTTTCCGCCCACTACAAAGCAGCGAATATCTGCACCCTTGGCTTCTTCAATAAATTCTTGCACCAAGATATTCGCCTCCAAACCCCGGAAGGCTTCAATCACCGATCGCGCCGCCTGCTTGGTTTCCGCGAGCACCACTCCTAAACCCTGAGTGCCTTCGAGGAGTTTGATCACCAACGGTGCGCCCCCCACGGTTTCAATGAGACCGTCAATATCTTGTGTGGCATGCGCAAACCCCGTGACGGGCAGACCAATCCCCTCCCGCGCCAAAATTTGTAAACAGCGGAGTTTATCCCGAGAGCGAGAAATCGCCTGAGATTCATTGGGGCTAAAGACACCCATGACCTCGAACTGCCGCACCACTGCGGTTCCATAGAAAGTCCGTGATGCGCCAATGCGGGGAATAATGGCATCAAAGTCCTCCAAGGGCTTGCCATTGTAGACAATCGTAGGGTTGTGCGAGGTAATGTTCATATAGCAGCGCAGATAGTTGATCACACGCATCCGATGCCCCTGTCCTTCCCCCGCCTCTTTTAAGCGGCGTGTTGAATAGAGGTGGGGATCTTGAGACAAAATGGCAATTTTCATTGGGGTTGCCTTGGGGGTGGTCTGGACAGGGGAAACGAGAACTTTTCGCCTTAGCAGGAGCACAAATTCAATCCAGCCGCCATTGGGCAATCGTAATCATGCAACCCTTTCCCTGGTGAATGTATTATCCCCTGGTAGCGCTTCCCCCTTGCTACACTGCACTCAAAGATTTGCTACCTTGAACTTACTCTGAAGATGGGCTCGACTGGGTTCTACCCAAAACCGCTGACGAATCGCTTCGCGCCCCAAGAGCATCCGAAATTTCATCTCTGTCCGGGCCGTGAGGGTGAGATCGATGGGCCAAGTGAGTGTCCCGAGTTGGATTTTGGTGCGGATCACCGGGCGCAACTCTTCTTGGCCACCGGAGTTGCGCACGGTTCGCTGCTCGATCACTGGGGCTGCACAAATCACCGCAGGATGGGTGGCACCGGGGTCAGGGTGGGTGACAAAGCGAACCCAGAGTTCGGTCTCTCGCTGTTCATAGGTAATGGCGATCGCATGAAGTGCAGAGGAGTCAGCGCCAGTGTCAACTTTGGCGGCGATCGGTGGTAAAGGGAGTTGAGTAAAGCTGATGTATTCTTTCCAGCCAATTAAAGGTAAACTCGGAAGCGCAACCATTGCAGAGATGTTGAGTGAATGATTGAGAGTCAGTTTTGGGTTGCCAATGCAGGATAAGCACCGCTCATTCAATGCAACCGTTGACTCAAAAATTGAGTCCCAATGAATTGAGTCCAAATTGATGAGTGGAGTTTTCTCGTCTCAAGGTTTTCTCCATCCCTAGACTCACGTCAGTCTCAATCTCTCTAGTGTAATCGTTCTTGTGCGGCAAATATCAATACGCATGATGTGAAGCACCCAGTCGGGGAATTGCCCTTCTACGCCGACCGGGTGGGTTTGGGGCAACCACAGGGGATTGCCCTTACCGTCTTTCATTTGGGTTTGGGGCAACCACAGGGGATTACCCTTACCGTCTTTCATTGAAGCGATTGCTTCAGAACTTGACTCACATCCTGTGCGCAAGCGGTCGATTTAGGGTGCCCCGGTTAGACTTATTCCCGCGCCGAGAAGCGATATTGCTGTCCAGCGCTCTCGCCTGCAACCCAGATTTTATAGTCGCCCGCGTCCCAATGGGTGAGGCCGAGCACTGAGTCTTCATTGAAGCGAGAGCCGGGGATACCACAGTAGAGTCGGCCTTGGGGATCTTGCACCACCAAAGTCGTGGGTTTGCCGTTACTGTTGATGGTTAAACGTAGCTCCACCAGATCTTGGGTCAGCGTCATCAGGTGATCGGGGCGCTGACTGCTGTAGCGGTTCTCAATGCGGCAAGCCGATGGAATATTGCGACTCAGGTTAGCGGCCAAGTCTTGCAGGGTGAGATCGCCACTGGTGTTGCCAAGGCGACTGGCCGTGGTGCGATCGAAACCTGGGGACAGTTCCAGAACACCGAAGTTAGCATTTTGTGCAGCAACCGGTAATCCTGTACCCAAGATTGCACAGGTTAGGAGGATGAGTGAGTTGCGTCGGAATGTAGCCATGAGCCGTTGCTCCAAGGACGAAAGTGAGAATATATTGCTCTCTGGCAGGATTGCCCTCGATTCGCAATTTGTTCAGTTCTCCAGGGGGGAGACTGCTGCGCCAACAAAGAGGTAAATCCCTTGTGCCATGAGATGTATGCTGATTGAGATTGATGCCTGATGATTTGCAGATAGCCTGTTGCGTCTCGGTCTTTAACCCCGCTCCATCAGCTACTTCTGCTTATGTTTATCCTAGCTCTCTACAGGGCGATTGCATTACAGTTCAGGACAGTCCTAGGGGTGACACAGAATCGAGAGAGGGATGGGTTAAATCACAAGCGGAATTGTCGATTCGGCTCGATACAATAGAGCTCAGGTCATAGACTTCAAATCATGCTCGTTTTTGTCACCTTGCTAGCGCTCTTCATCATCAATTGGCTGGGGTCGCAGCTACTCGCGAATGGGCCGATCGTCTTGCTCAGAGCGCTTGGCACAGGCGGTTGGCTCCTCTTGGGGCTGGTGCTACTGGGGTTTGTGGCTTGGTGTTTGGGCGGTGGCGATGACGCCGAGCGGGAACTTTAGCATGGAATACTGGGACTGAAGGATCGCTTCATCAGATTCCCTAATCCCCCTCCCACAACCCATGCTTAAAACAATTCTCCCTTGGCGCCTCATATTGGGACTGCTGGGTTCAGGATTTTTTTGCATCGTTGCAATTCCAGCCGCAGCCCAGACACCGATTGTCCCTGAGCCTGCCACTTCCCTAGAGATTGATCCAGCCATTATTGAAAATAGTCCCCGCTTGCAAGACTGGCTCAAAGAAATCCCCGATGTACGTCAGAGTATTCGCCGTGACCCGGCCTTTGCCCCTCGGCTACGGGTTGGCTATGCCCAGTTCCCAGCCACCCACAAGGCCAGCGGTTGGTCTGTTGGTGTTGAAGATTTGGGTATCAGTGAAACTCCGATGACTGTGAGTGGACAGTATCAGCAGGATGGGGCGGGCGATCGCATCACTTGGGGAGCAGATCTCCGCTATTATCTCAAGCCCCTCGGCAGCTATATCAATGTTGCCCCGGTTCTAGGCTATCGCCACATCACGACTGAGGGACAACAGACTGCTGGCGTCAATGTAGGGCTTAAAATCCAACTCTCACTCTCACGCACCGGAGCAGCCGATCTGAGCTTGCAGCAGACTTTTGTCTCACCCGGACAGTCTGAAGAAGTGGGGATTACGACCCTGAGTGCAGGCTATGCGGTGACGCCCGAGCTCCGCTTGGCAACCGACATTGAAAAGCAAAATTCCCCCTGGGAAAATGATAGTCGCGTCAGTTTGCTGTTGGAGTGGCTACTCTAAATGCTTGGCGTGGCGATGCTGAAGGCTGGAATGATGATTCAGATTATTTTGCAGTCCCTATGGGACAAGCGATAACCTACCCGACCCAATCCACATGATGATGACAGCCCCCTATACAGATGACGTACTTTCACTGCCTGTGCCCAACTTCTGACCAATGCTTGGTTCTGTCCCAGCCAGCAAACGCCCAATATTGGCACGATGGCGGAGAATAACGTAGCCTCCTGCGACCCCTCCCAAGAGACAGTAGGGCAAGGGATGGCGAAAGACAACCATTAAAATCATCACCGCAGCCGCTCCGATAATCGAGCCCAACGAGACCCTTCGCCAGATTGCCAAGACGACACCGAAGAGTGCCAAGGTACTCAAGCCCACCAGGGGGGTCATGGTCAGAATCACACCAATGCTGGTCGCCACAGATTTGCCCCCCCGAAAACCGAGCCAAATGGGCTTGCTATGCCCCACAATCGCGCTTAAAGCCGCAAGCATTACCAGCCAGGGCTGCCAAGCGGGGTTCATGACCATCAACCTCGGGAGTAAAAGCACCAGACCCACTGAGAGTGACCCTTTTAAGGCATCGATTAAGAGGACTAGAGCAGCGGGGCCCTTGCCCACTGTGCGCAGTACATTCGTTGCTCCCGTTGAACCGGAGCCTTGCTCACGAATATCAATGCCCTTGAGCCATTGGGTGAGTAAAAAACCAGTGGGGAATGAGCCCAGCAGATAGCTTACACTGGCGATCGCCACAACCAAACCGACTAATTGACCCATAACACCCCTCCTTTTAAAGACGCCATTGCCCCCCGAATTGTACGCAAAAACGGTTAATTATTCGCAGACTGATCCAAACCTCATACCTCCGGCTCAGGCTTTGTCTCTGGCAGCGGTGGAGATTGTAGCGAATCCTGCAAGGCATAACCCCGCTGGGCAAAGTTACGTACGAACTGTTGATCCTTTTGGGGTTGCGTCCTTTGAGTCTGGCTTGAGGGCGGGCTTGCGGATGCTTGGGCCGCCCGCCGCTGCTGTTTCCGTTTTGCTTGTCGTCCCATGGTGGTTTCCTGAAATTGCCGTGCCCGTCTCTAATGGGGATATGCTAACCTAACTTCAGTTTTCGCCAGCCTTTGGTGAAGAATTATGGTGTTGATTGCAACGTTCATTTCCGGTGTGAGTTCATGTCAAAATTAGCAGGTCATCTTCTTCAAACCACTCCCTTGGTGCTCGCGGCCTCCTTGGTTGCCCAGCAGGGCGCAAGTGCAACGACGGCAACCCCGGTGGACAATCCCGAAGCGTCTGCCACGCCTCCGGTCGCAGTGGCGTCAGCAGTAGCCCCTGCCACAGAATTCCAGCCGAAGCCCTCGATTTTAGCCAATGATTATGCGGCTCCGACTCCTACCGCACCAACAGTTGTTACGCCGGCACCTGAACCGGTTGTGGCTTCGCCAGCACCTACTGCACCTGAACCGATTGTGACTGCGTCCGCACCGGCATCGGTTACCTCTGAACCGACTGTAACTGCGTCCGCGCCAGTACCTGTCAGCGTTGCACCCACAACTCCCCCTGAAGTAGCCGCTGCTGAACCAGTATCAACGGTTGCTCCAGCGCCTTCGTTGGATGAGCCCCAGCCCGAATCAGCCATTGCCCCTGCTGCTCCGACCCCTGCCACGATCGCCGACTTCAAAACGGTCAAAACCAACGCCAATGCGCTCCAATCTCCGGCATCGTCCCCTGTTTCCCGTCTTGAACCTGCAGAAGTGGTTGCGCCCGTTACAGCACAGCCTGAATTCGATGCTCCCACAGTTGATGCTCCCGCAATTGTCCCCACTACAGTGGTGCCTGCAACCCCTTCTCCCCAGCCATCAACTGAGGTGGATGGACTCGATGAATTGGAAGTGGGGGCTCCTGAGTTGCCTGCCCCCGCACCACCGCTAACCTTTGAAGCAACAGTTGAGGCTAGCGATCGCCCCACCCCCCATACCCAACCCCGTCTCAAACAGCCAACCACCGCTCCAATGGCAAGGGATGAGTTTGTTGATCTCGATGGGGCGATCGCTGATCTGGAGCAACAACAGCCCACCGTGGTCTCTGCCCCAGAAACCCATGAGACACCAACGGGTGTAGTGGGACGCGTAACGCCACCGTCAGCCGATATAAGCCCAACGGAAGAAGACTTTCTGGATCTCGACCCAGCGATCGCCAATTTGCAACCGATTTCTGATGCGGCCTTCGACGCCCTACTCGAACGAATTGTTCGTGAGAACAGTGATGTTGTAGCGCCAACCATCGCCCAAGAACAGATCGCCCAAGAACAGAGTGACGCGTCTGAAGACGCCCAGGTGAGTGATCGAGAAGTTAGGGACGAACTCGTTGAATTGGCTGTCGAAACAACCGCAAGTGATGCAGGCTTTGATATCCTCAAGAACACCGCAGTGGATTGGCAGACCTTTGCTAGCCTTACTTTTGAGACCCTAGAGGAACTCGAACCCCAGATGATAAGCGAGGCAGCGACCCTCTCAGTTGATGAAATCCTGGAACAGGTCAATGCCTACAGCACCGAGGAGAGCAATGGTTCACTGGGTCAGTCCGTCTTGAGTGCTTCCCAATTTGCCGATGTTTTCCCTTCGGATTGGGCTTACACCGCCCTAGATGATCTGGTGCGTCGCTACGACTGTATCCGGGGCTATCCGGATGGCACGTTCCGGGGCGGCCGAGCCCTGAGCCGTTATGAGTTTGCTGCGGGTTTAAACGCCTGCATCCAACAGGTTGAGCGTCTGATTGCTGAGACCACTGCTGATTTGGCGACCCGTGCTGATTTAGAGGTGATCGGCAACCTCATGCGTGAGTTTGAGGTGGAAATTAATACCCTTAATGCCCGTGTTGATGCCATGGAGGGTCGGGTTACGTTCCTAGAAGATAACCAGTTTTCGACTACCACAAAGCTTGCTGGAGAAGTCCTTTTTGCCGTGGCGGATCTCTTTACCGAGGCACAACTGTTTGACAGCAACTACGATGGGGTGATCAATACCTCGGATACTCGCTTCACCGGCTCAGAAACCGTTTTTCAAGACCGGGTGCGTCTGAATCTACTAACGACCTTTAACGGGCGCGATCGCCTGCTTACCCGCTTACAGGCCCGTAATGCCGTACAGTTTGATGCCTTTAATCCGAATAGCAGTAACGTTGATCAGGTAACCAATGAAGGTCGATGGGCCTTTGCCGGCAATAGCAACGATAACAATGCGGTGGAAATCTCCGAACTCAACTATCGCACCCCGCTGGGTTCCAAATTCATTGTCCAGATCGCCGCTGTGGGCTTGAGCGCTGATGAAATTGTAGACTCAACCCTGAACCCCTTTGACTCGAGTGGTGGTGGGGCGCTTTCTCGATTTGGGCAGGGCAACCCTATCTACAATGTGGGGAGTAACGATGCAGGCATTGGCATCAACTTCATACCCAATGAGAAGATTACACTCAGCGTTGGTTATACCAACGAGACAGCGGCAGAAGCTGGTAGCGGTGTTTTTCAAGACGGCTACAACTTCATCAGCCAACTTACCTTCCGTCCCAACGATAAAGTCGCCGTTGCTGCCACCTTTAGTCATGCCTACGATGATACGAGCCTCAGCATTGATACGGGGAGCCGGGGGGCAAACCTACGGCAGAGTAGTGCCAACCTTCGCAACGTTAATACTCAACCCCGCCCTGTCGTCGGTAACTCCTACGGCATTGAAACGTTGGTCAATGTAAATGAGACCGTCTTCCTCGGCGGCTGGGTCGGTTATACCTTTGCTCGGGTCACAGGGGTGGGTGATGCCGACATCTGGAACTATGCTGTTTTCGGGGGGGTGAACGACTTGGGCGGTGAAGGCAACCAACTGGGGGTGATTATTGGTATGGAGCCGCGCCTCGATGATGCTGATGCCGCAGTGGGTGCTGCCGATCGCAGCACTGGACTACATATTGAGGGCTTTTACAAAATCCGGGTCAACAAGAACGTCGAAATCACCCCTGGCGTAGTTTGGCTAACCGCCCCGGATCACAATAGCGAGAACACTGATATGGTGGCGGGTGTGATTCGTACACGCTTTAAGTTCTAGAGATGGATGGCGATCGCCAAAGGATTTAGCATGATTTTGGCGATCGCTCCAATGATAGGATTTAGGAAGTCATCAACATTTATTACGCATTCTTGGAGCCTTTCTTCATGGTTGAACATCTTTTAATCGGCATTGTCATGGGTCTCGTCCCAATTACCCTGGCGGGTTTGTTCTTTGCCGCTTACATGCAATACAAGCGCGACGATAAAGCAATCAGCTAAGTTGATGGTGCTAAATCAATCGAGAGCTGGATCGATTCTTGATCGATCCAGCTTTAGTGTGTTGAGAACGTCCAAGCCAGTTCCTCACCTCAGCTCCGACAATACAGCCCGATCGCCATGCTGCCGTACTGCTTATGGCGACGTTTTTTGAGACCTGATACTTCGCCGGGTGTCCAATGGTGGGGACTATATTCAGCAGCAAGTTCGCCCTCCGGGGTCAAGAGTTGCAGAGCAGAAATTATCCCCAAAACCCGCTCATAAAGACCCGCTGCATAGGGTGGATCGAAGTAGATCAGATCAAACTGTTGGCCCTGAAGTCGGGGCAGAATTGTACAAACGTCACCTCGCAGAATGGTCACGATTTGCTCTGTCCCCGCTAGCGCCTGCCAATTGTGCTGTACTACTCGCACCGCCCTCCCCCAGCGCTCAATGCCCGTCACGCTTGCTGCGCCTCGACAGAGTGCTTCTGCCCCCATCGAGCCATTACCCGCACAGAGATCGAGCCAATGACAACCCGAGAGGCGATCGCGCCAGATATTAAAGACCGCCTCTCGCACCCGAGCCGAGGTCGGGCGTACTGCTTGGCCAGGCAGGGTGATAATGCGACGGTTATTGTAAATGCGCATGGGTCTTTAGCCAAGCCACCGCCAGCGTTAAAATCTCTTGCTGTTCCGGCCAAAACACAGTCGGTAGCGCATCCCAAGCGAACCAGTCCACATGATAGTCATAGGTGGTATCGGTCGGCATCCCGTCGAGTTGTGAGGTCTCAAACAGAAAGTAATGGATCGTCTTCCAAGCTTTCTTACTGAGATTAAGCCGTTCACGCACCCCCAGCTTGTCGCAGAGTCGTAGCTCCGTAAATCCAGCTTCTTCCGCAATCTCTCGCCGGGCAGCCTGCTCAATCGTCTCGCCAGGGTCAAGACGACCCTTGGGGAGAATATAGGCTCGATGCTTATGCCCCTCAAGCACCAGCGCGATATAAATTTGCTCATCCGCCCGCCTAAACACGACTCCACCGGCCGACTCATTAACCGCAACTCCCAGCGGACGCTGATACCAACTTTGATCAATTACGAGTGACACTTGACTGATCCTGAGAGCGTATCATCAATGAGCCTCAAACAAAATATCATTCCAGTCAGGTGAGACACCTGCACTGCTAAATTCTCTATCACATTCGTAGAACGAACAGATTTCTTGCCAGCGATGAGCACAGTCCTCGTTCGTTGGGTCTGGGGAATGCTCCTATCGTTCAAACTCTACCCAACATCTGTCATACAGGCACTTTGAACGCTTCACTTTGAACTTCCGCCCTGCGGTACTAGTAAGCATCCTGCAACTCATAAAAATCAGGCGAGATGTAATCCTTGCGTAGGGGCCAACCTTGCCAGTCTTCTGGCATTAAGATGCGTTTGAGGTTGGGATGACCCTCAAAAACGATACCATACATGTCATAGGTTTCTCGCTCTTGCCAATCCGCTCCCTTCCAAATCCAATAGACTGAGGGGATTTTGGGTTGATCACGGGGCACATGAACCTTGATGCGGACTTCTTCAGGGCGATCGGCATTATCACTCACCTTGATCAGGTGATAAAAACTCACCAGCGCTTTCCCGGGTCCGAGATCATAGCCCCCTTGGCATTGGAGGCAGTTAAACCCATAAGCGTAGAGGGCAGTGGCGATCGGAATCAAAAACTGGGGCTCGACTTGAATCAACTCTACATTAAGATGATCACGTGCTAAAAGCTCGTGGCCAAACCCATTTGTTGTAAGCCAACTGGAAATTGGTCCCGCTTCAATAATTTCACCCTGCTCAGCTAACGTCTGTCCCACGTCTTCTTTTGCTTCTTCTGCCACGATTTAAACCTCCTGTTTCATTGCTTCAGTCGCCGACACCGGCAGACCCGGCGCTTGTGCCAGCTCTTTTGGGGGGTGCTTACGGGTTTGAGATTGCAAATATTCACCCGTTAAAATCGGCTCAACGGCCCTCATATTGTGTGGAGTACTGTAATATCGATGCATCTGTTCTTGCACCAAGCCCCGCTCCTGAATCGACTCGTTAGACACTTTCTTGCGGAGCTTGACAATGGCATCCATAATTGCCTCGGGTCGGGGTGGACAGCCGGGAATATAAACATCCACCGGAATCAGCTTATCCACACCCCGCACGGCACTGGGAGAATCCATGCTAAACATTCCCCCTGTAATCGTACAAGCCCCCATGGCAATCACATACTTAGGTTCGGGCATTTGCTCGTAGAGCCGCACCAAGGCCGGTGCCATTTTCATCGTGATCGTGCCTGCGGTCACAATCAAGTCCGCCTGGCGAGGGCTAGAACGAGGCACCAAGCCAAACCGATCAAAGTCAAAACGAGAGCCAATCATGGCGGCGAACTCGATGAAACAGCAAGCCGTACCATAAAGTAGCGGCCAGAGGCTCGAAAGACGAGCCCAGTTGTAGAGGTCATCCACCGTTGTCAAAATGACATTCTCAGAAAGTTCCTGCGTCACCGTATTGCGGGCAACCGGGTTGAGGATCTTCGCGCGTTGTTGTTGTTCGAGTGCGTCTAAGCTCATGACCATTCCAAAGCGCCTTTGCGCCATGCGTACACCAGAGCAACCACCAGGATTGCAATAAAAATAAGGGCTTCGACAAACGCCAGCAGACCCAGTTGGCTAAATGCGACCGCCCAGGGATATAAAAACACAGTTTCCACATCAAAGACCACGAAGACCAGTGCAAACATATAGTAGCGAATGTTGAACTGAATCCAGGCACCCCCTACAGGTTCCATTCCCGACTCATAAGTGGTGCGGCGCTCTGGACCACCTGTGCGCGGCCGTAAGACTGCAGAAGCCGTCAGGGCCAGGATGGGCACGGCACTGGCAATTAGTAAAAACCCTAAGAAGTATTCGTAACCCGTAAGGTGGAACACTTGAATTTCCCCATAGCGCTATTTGGTCTCAGCCCACATTATAGGGGGTTGTGGTCGTTGCGGTGGGGAGAGAGATACCCATGGGGGAACTCACTCTAGATACTATGCTCTATATGTAATCACCCGATCTCAGTGCCAGTTTGGGTTTGGCATTGAGCTATCAAAAATTTCTATTCATACTTTCTAGCTAATGCTGCACTGCTGTTAGGATGTAGAATAACTCTTCTGTTAAGCAATAGATTTGTTGAGCGACCCTGCCTCTACTGCCATCCCCCCCCCCAATCATGGCGACCATTGATCACACTGAAGTTCAGAAAGTTGCGCACCTGGCGCGTTTATCCCTCTCTTCTGACGAGGAAAAATCTTTTACACGTCAGCTCAGCAGTATTTTGGATTATTTTGAGCAACTGAGCGAGCTGGATACGACAGATGTGGAACCGACGACTCGGGCGATTGACATTAGCAATATTACCCGTCCCGATCAACTCCAGAGCACAGTTAATCCTGCTGTAATGTTGGAAGTTGCCCCAGCACCGGATGGGGGGTTTTTCCGTGTACCACAGATCCTGACGAGTGACACGTAACACAAGGGGTGAGTAGGAGCTAACATCAATCTCTGGCAAAGCCCAGATGAATCATGAGAAGAATGGCTTTTTTCTCTAACGGTCAAAAGCGTTGTAATCTACATTAGCGGAAGCGATTAAATAAGGCAGTAATGATCGAACGTTGCTTTCCAGTTCCTTGTGGCTGTTTCTGCTGTTTTTTGCGTTCCTGTTCTGCGTCTTGGCGCAGTTTTTGAGCAGTGATAACGTCTGGGGCATTGGTGCGTTTTCTATTGTGGCTACGTGATGTTGTCCCTAAGGTTTGTTGAGACGCTCCACTTGCTGCGGCAGCAGATTGATCGTTGTACCACCAAGTTACGATGAAAATCCCTGACCCCGCACCGATCAGTCCCAAAAACAGACTGAGGGCAATAGAATAGTCGAGGGCAATGAGAGAGAGTGAGAAGAATAGCAACAGTAGAAAACCAGTCGCAATCTTCTGAGTGAATATTGCTCGTTTATCCTCAGCCATTGGGATGAGCACTCCTCCTAGCCCTTGCTTGGGCTATCTCCCGGGTATATTGTCTGGACAGCGCTTGTGTACAGTTGCAAGGAATGTAACAAGAAATGCAAAATACATCTTCTATAATGTTTAGTCCAGCTCCTCATTGTTGTACATTGAAAGGGATTCAGTGGTTTGACGTATGGAAACACGCAAAATCTTAATCATTGATGATGAAGCTGATATTCGCGCAGTTGCCCAGCTAAGCTTGGAAATCAACCAGGGTTGGGAGGTTTTAACAGCAGCCTCTGGGCAGGAAGGTTTATTGGTGGCGCAGGCGCAGACTCCCGATGCGATTTTGCTTGATGTGATGATGCCGGATATGGATGGCCCGAGTACTTGGCAGCAGTTGCAAGCCAATCCAGTGACGCGATCGGTACCCGTGATTTTTTTGACAGCGAAGGTGCAAGCAGCGGAACAGCGGCGCTATGCTGAACTGGGGGTCAAGGCGGTGCTGATGAAACCGTTTGATCCGGTGAGGTTGGGAACCTTGATCATTGAAGCCTTGGGGTGGTGATCGAGTCACCTGAGGGAGGGTTCGAACCCTCCTTTCAATTGGAACGTCCCTCGGGATGCTTCTGCTCAGTGAAGTCGACTTGAACCGTTGCCAATCGTCGATAACGGGCGATCGTCAGGAGTGCCTGGCTAGGCTGGCTTTGTATAAACTGTTGTAAGTCTCGCAGGGAGCGAATCCGCTGCTGATTGATGGCAATGAGTCGATCGCCTGGCTGCAAGCCCACCCGCTCGGCGATCGAACCACGTGCAACCCCCCGAATAATCAGATCAGGGGTAATTTCAATGCCGAGTTGGACAGGCTCTTGGGGCTCGGGAATGGGCAAAGACGGTTGGGGCTGACGGGCTTGGGTTGCGGCTTCGGCGATCGCCGCCTGATGCTGGTCCAAAAAGGCTTTGACGCGCTCCACAGAGGTGGCAAAGCCAATGCCGACATTCCCTCGGTTGGGCGTTACGATCGCCTTGTTGACCCCAATCAGTTCGCCTTGGGAATTAAGGAGTGGCCCACCGGAGTTGCCTTGGTTGATGGCGGCATCGGTTTGCAAGTCGCCATTGGGGGCAATCCGACTCAAAATACCTGTAGTCAGGGTTCCGGAGAGCCCAAAGGGAGAGCCAATCGCATAGACCTGCTGACCGACGCGAACGCTGTCGTTACTGCTGAGGGACACGGTCGGAAAGGTTTTCGCGCTCAGGATTTGCACGATCGCTAAGTCTTGAGTGCGATCGGTAGCAATCACCTGGCCGGGATGGCGATCGCCCGTTGCGGTGATCACGATGACACGACCCCGATAAGTACGACTCACCACATGCTCGTTGGTCAAGACCAAGCCTGCGGTAGTAATGATGCTTCCTGACCCCCCACCTTGCGACGTTTCTATGGTGACAACTGCTGGGCTCGCCTGTTCGTAGAGTTGGATGCGGACTTGCTCATCAGGGCTTAGGGCAAGCTGTTGTTGAGGGTGCTCAACTGGATGAGGGGGGAATATTCGGGTAGCGGCTTGTCCGCTGGCAGGCAGCACAACTGTTAGCACAAGACTGGTGGCAGCGGTGAAGCAGGTGAACCCGAAAGAATTAACGCGCATGGAAGAACGGGATAAGCTAGGGGCTGTCATTAACTCAATCCTAAACCATTGCCATAACTGACGCTCTAAACGGGAAACAGATACTACCCGGGCTGTTCATTCTGCCGCTTTTTGGACTTCATGCACAAGTTACGAAGCGTACCGTCCCATTCACGTACAGCCCTTATTATGCAAGAATCACAGGCTTTGCGGCCGACTCGAAAAGTGCATAAATTTTGCAGAGAAAACCCCGCAAAGTGAACAACCCAGATATTACTCCAAGATACTCAACTTCATGATGGGTGACAAAAATCACGTCCTCTGGTGATGGTTATCAGGGGCGATCGCCCCTGATTATCACTGGCCGCCCTCGATCAAACTCACGCGAGAGCGTAGGGAATTATCACGGGGTTTTGAGAAGCAATAAGAGATACTAATCTCATCTTGATTTTACTGTCCATGTTTACCCCTGTATTAATCATGTTGCCTGCCGTCCGCTTACTTCCAGGGTCAATTGCAGAAATGCTGGCCTCAGCAAGCCAGACGGGCATGCTCACTAAGGCGGATCAGCATGGGTTGCAAGCAGCAGTGCTTGAGGAAACCCTGAGTGATGAAGAGATCAGAGCGGTGAATCGTCTGTTGCGGGGCATCAAGCGAGGCAAGATTAAAGTTGTGGACAATCAGTTCTAGCCTTTACCTGAAGAATCGCCTTGGCACAATGGTTGTTTGTGATTACTAAACTTCTTTAACATCCTCCTTTGCAATCGGCATTTAGACCCATGATTCAACCAACGCTTACCAAACAATTTATTCAATTCCTACAGGATGAACTCGCCATTCCGGCAGACTCCCTAGCGATTGCTTTGCGTCACCAGGGCCAATCTTCCCCCAACGTGCTGCCGATGATCCTTTGGCAATATGGGTTGGTAACATTGGATCAAATGGACGAGATGTTCGACTGGCTAGAGACCGCTTAGTGCTGCAAGGTTAGAGTTTATGCAAGGTTCAATGTTCAGCGTACTCAATGCAACAAATATTCTGTGGGTTTTGAGCCAATGGACTAGGGGATCACACATGGAGCTGGGGAGGGACAAAGTGATAAATCTCTTCAATCACTTGTACCCAGCCCTGAGCGAGTGATGCTAGGAGGCGATCGCCCTTCTCAACCGTTGCCGCTGTAGCATCGCCAATCACCCCACTGCGACTCAGCTCATCGGTGGTCCAGGCAAAAGGTAGCTTGCCCTCAAGGCTTAACAACTGGGTATTACTGGTCTGGGGCGGATATTCTCGAACCGCCTTGGCAGGTTTAACTTGCTCTGGTAGTAGCGTCAGCATGAGGCTGGTTTCAGCATCCCCCGCATGGATACCATGTTCAAGCTCATACGCTGTGAGTAAGGTTGCCCCGTTGTGGGGCACATTCCAAACAAAGAGCGGAAAGAGCCAAAAATCAGGGTGGTGCTGGTGTAGATCACGAGCCGCAATTTCAAGTAGTTGGGGTTGGCCACCATGACCATTGACGAAGACAAGCTTGCGAAAACCCGCACGATAAAGGCTCTCGGCGAGCTCTTGAATCACAGGTAACAGCGTTGTCGCCGAGAGGGTGATCGTGCCGGGGAAGACAATATGCTCGTTGGACTTGCCGTAATACAACGGAGGCAGAGCATAGGCTGGAATATCTGGGGCGAGTTGGCCGAGCGCCTGACCGACCACGCCCGTGGCGATCGCCGCATCCACAATCAAGGGTAAATGGGGTCCATGCTGCTCAATCGCACCCATGGGTTGCAAAATTACAGTATTGGCGCGATCGGGTAACTGGTCAATTTCTGGCCAAGTCAAATAGGCAAAAAAGCGTTCGGGGGGGATAAAACCATGCATTAGAAAGCAGTCTGGGAATGATTCTCATGCTCTCATATTGCTGAGCGCTTTTTCGGGAGTTTTTTTGCTAGACTCAAAATTTGATTGGCTCATTTGCGTCCTGACTGCCCCCCTTGACTCAACTCCATTCTTCGCCTGCCGCCGTTGCCAGAGTTCTTGCGCTCGCCTGGGAGTTTCCCCCCCGCATTGTGGGCGGCATTTCACGTCACGTGGCTGAGCTCTATCCAGAGATTGTGGCCCTAGGGTATGAAGTCCATTTGGTAACGGTTGAATTTGGCAATGCCCCAAGCCAAGAAGTTGTCGAAGGGATTCATCTCCATCGGGTGCCCGTTGCACCGGGTCATGACTTCTTTCATTGGGTGGTCAATATGAATGAAAGCATGGGTGCTTACGGGGGTCAGTTACTCTCGTCGGGTGAGTTTGATCTGATTCATGCCCATGACTGGTTGGTGGGCGATGCGGCGATCGCCCTCAAGCACACCTTCAAACTACCCCTCATCGCGACAATTCACGCCACCGAACACGGTCGTCACAACGGCATTCACACCGATGTGCAGCGTCACATTCACGCCAAAGAATATGAGCTGGCCTATAATGCCTGGCGCATCATTGTCTGTAGCGACTATATGCGGCGTGAGATCTGCCGAATCTTTGCCGTTCCCAACGACAAGGTCGATGTGGTCTACAACGGCATTCGCTGGCAAAAAAAACAGCTCAATCCCCGCTTTGACTATGGCCAATTCCGGCGTCGTTTTGCGGCCGATGAGGAAAAAATCGTCTATTATCTGGGTCGTATGACCTATGAAAAGGGTGTATCGGTGTTGTTGAACGCCGCCCCTCAGGTGCTGGCAACCCTTAATAACCAGGCCAAAATTGTGATCATTGGCGGGGGGCAAACCGGGCATCTCAAAGCTCAGGCCTGGGACTTGGGGATTGCCCATAAATGCTACTTTACGGGCTTTATGCCGGAGCAAGATCTCGATCGCTTTCAAGTGATCGCCGACTGTGCGGTATTTCCCAGTCTTTATGAGCCCTTTGGCATCGTGGTGCTAGAAAGTTTTGCCGCACGTGTACCGGTTGTGGTCTCGGATACCTGTGGTTTGCCGGAGGTCGTGCAGCATCGTAAAACGGGGGTGGTCACATACACAAATGATTCTGGCTCCCTGGCTTGGGGGATTCTGGAAGTGCTCAAGAACCCCGACTACGGGCAATGGCTGGTGGAGAATGCCTATGAAGATCTCAGCCAACGGTTTCAATGGTCGCACCTGGCCCGACAAACCCGGCAGATTTATCAGCGGGTGATTCAAGAGCGATCGCAGACTGTCTGGTCGTAATCATGTCTATTTTTGGGCTCGGGACGAGCGCCTCCTTTTCTTCCTGGAGTTTGGGGTCTGGGAGTTGCTACCAGCTACAGCTTCATAGGTTGCTTTGTTATGGTTGACCGACTGGAAAAAATCCACGATCGGCCGGGGATAATCCACGCCCAAGCACAGACCATACCGCTTCTGCTCCTCCGAATTCAGTCTCCAGGGTTCATGAACTAAATGAGGCGGAAGTGCGGTCAACTCCGGTAGCCAATGTTTCACATAGTTCCCTTGGGTGTCGTAGTCCTTGGACTGTTTAGGGATATTGAAATAGCGAAAGCCTCGCGCATCATTGCCCACGCCTGCGGTGTAGTTCCAGTTGCCATAGTTGCTGCACACATCATAATCAATCAGCAGCGACTCAAACCATTCCGCCCCCATGCGCCAGTCAATGCCCAGGTTTTTGGTCAAAAAGCTGGCCACATTCTGCCGCCCTCGGTTGGACATAAATCCGGTGGCGGCAAGCTCTTGCAGATTGGCATCCACCAGGGGATAACCCGTTTGACCCTGAGACCATTGCTCGAAGCGCGGCCAATCTTGCTGCCACGGGAGTGAGACGCCCTGGAGTCCTTCGGGTTTAAAGAGGGCGCTGCCCGCCTTAAGGGCAACAAAGCGAAAATAGTCGCGCCAGAGCAACTCAAACACCAGCCAATAGGTCGAGTCGTTGGCAACACGTTTGGCTTCATAAACTTGAACTTGATGGTAAATCGTGCGGGGGGAGAGGCAGCCCAGCGCCAGCCAAGGGGAGAATTTGGACGAGTAATCTGCGCCTAGCATGCCATTGCGGGTTTCCTTATAAACTCGGAGGCGATCGCGTTCCCAGAAATAGTCCTGGAGTCTGGCTTGTCCTGACGTTTCACCCCCTTTAAAGTGGAGAACAGCGCGATCGTCAGGCTGGGGTGGCACTAAATTGAGCTGCGTCCAGTGAGGCAGTTCACCCGAGTTAAGATCGGCTGGGATTGGGGGTAGGGTTTTGGGGATCGGCCGTTGCGAGTGCACCTGCCATTGCTTTTCAACGGCTTTGCGAAAGCGAGTGAAGAGATCGGGCAACTCTGGCAGGGCAAAGGGGAGATCGTCTGGGTGGAGCAAGGTTGCCCCCCAATATAGCTCTAGGGGAGTTCTGCCCAAAGCACTGCGAACGTTGCGCTCAACGGCTGTTTCCTCTGAGGTCACTTCCCCATGGGCATAAACTGCATCCATAGAGTAGCGAGCGACGAGTTCTGCAATTACCGTCTCTGGTTTGCCCCAACGCACGACCAAGTCGCTGCCCCGTTGCCGCCATTGTCCGCGTAGATCGGCAACGGCTTCAAGCAAAAACTGAGCGCGAAATGCCCCTGTCTTGGGGAAGCCAAACTGGGTTTGACCAAACTCGCGGGGGTCAAAACAGTAGAGGGGAATGATTTGGGCCGGGTGGGCGATTGCGTTCTGCGCACTGCCTAAGGCAATCGCTTGCGCGAGCGGTTCATGATCTTGCAAGCGCAGATCGCGGCGATACCAGAGGAGAATACGGCGCATGGTACAGGCTCAAAAAGCCTACTGTAACCTGAGTTCTGGATAAGCGAAGCGATCGCATTCCTCAAAACACTAAAATCTCAATGTCAAACCCGGTTGTCATCGAGATTTCAATGGTTTGAGGAATGCGATAATTTCGCTTAGCCGAAACTCAGGTTATCTGACAAATTCTGCGACTGCGCCGCCGCCAGCGCGATCGCCGTTGGATAAATCCGATGCTCCTGGACTTGAATCCGCGCATGGAGGCGCTCAGCCGTATCTCCCGGCAGCACCGGAACCACGGCTTGCATGACGATCGGGCCATTATCCACCTCAAGCTGGGCAAAATGCACCGTACAACCCGTCACGTTCACGCCCGCCGCCAGGGCTTGCTCAACACCGCGAATGCCAGGAAAGGCAGGCAAGAGGCTGGGGTGAATATTCAGGACGCGATCGCGGTAGGCTCCTAGCAACACGGGCGTGACAATCCGCATCCAGCCCGCCATGATCACCCAGTCCACCTGATGAGTTTGCAGGGTTTCGACGATCGCCGCATCGAGTGCTTCCCGGTTGGGGTAGTGACGATGGTTGAGTAACCGTGCTGGAATATCGAGCTCAGCGGCGCGAACGGCAACTTTTGCTTTGGGGTTGTTGTAGATCAGGACTGGAATTTGCGCCTTCAGCTCGCCTTGGGCAATGGCGCGGGCGATCGCCGCAAAGTTGCTGCCACTCCCCGAAGCCAGCACCCCCAACCGGAGGGTTTGGGGTTGAGGCAGGTCTGCCAAGGTCACGTCGGGTACAACCAGGGCGGCATCCCCTACCGCCCCGCTAGAATTGCCTCCAGAAGCTCCGGCCATGCTCATTTGAGAATCCCAAAATGCCCAAATTCAATCCTACCGCTTGGCTGGATGTTGAGTTCAGGGTTCAAAGTTAAAAGTTCAAAGTTAGGACATCGCGTAGGGTGGACATTGACTACCAACAGAGGGTTTAGGCGTCCTAGCCTGTCCCAACCCACATGATTGCTGCAATCAACGGCAAGACAATCCTCACTGCATCGGTTTATAGCAAGTCAGTGTATATTAAACGGAGTCCTCCACACCCCCCAGCAACTCTCATCCCTCATGGCCGGGCCTAGAAGCACCAACGCGATCGAAGTTGAACACCTGAGTAAAACCTATGGGACAACCCCAGCGATCCAGGATGTGGTCTTTAGCGTCAAACCGGGAGAGATCGTCGGTTTTTTGGGACCCAACGGGGCGGGTAAAACCACCACAATGCGGATCTTAACGGGCTATTTGCCGGCCACCTCTGGCACGGCTCGGATTGCGGGCTTTGATGTCCATAGCCAGTCGATGGAGGTGCGCAAGCGGATTGGCTATCTGCCGGAGTTGCCACCGCTCTACCCAGGAATGACCGTCACCGAATATCTGCATTTTGTGGCGCAGATCAAGGGGGTGCGACGCAGCGATCGCCCCGCCAGCGTGGCGCGTGCCATCCAGGCCTGTGGTCTAGACGATCGCGCCCAGAGCCTGATTCGCAAGCTCTCCAAGGGCTATCGCCAGCGGGTGGGTTTGGCTCAGGCGATCGTTCATGATCCCCCAGTGATTATTTTGGATGAACCGACAGTGGGGCTCGATCCCCGGCAAATTATTGAGGTGCGCAATCTGATCAAGCGTCTCGCGGGCGATCGCACCATCATCCTCTCCACTCATATCCTGCCCGAAGCCAGCATGATTTGCGATCGCGTCACGATCATCAACCAGGGTCGGGTGGTGGCCACCGATACCCCTGAGAACCTGATGTCTCAGATGGTGGGCGGAACCAACTATACCCTTGAGGTGAGTCATTGGCGCTCGACAATCGCGCCCCACCTGGAATCCCTCAGCGAGGTACAGCAACTGGAACTCGAAGCGGTGGAAGGAAACCCTGAACGGCAGCAACTCCACCTCACCTGTACCCCCAAAACCGAACCAGGCAGCGCGATCGCCGCGATCTTAGTCCAGTCTGGCGTGGCGATCCATGAAATGCGCCGCTCCCGTCCCTCCCTCGAAGACGTCTTCCTCGAGCTCACCACTCAAGAGGAGCCGCTCGGTGCAGAACCCGTCACAGATGAGGTGGAAAATGTGCTGCCATCAAAATCTCCCACTCAAGCTGCGGCAACTGCCAACCCCAGCGGGTATTCCTCTCCTTCAGCGTCTCGTCAGACCAACCCCCGTAAGGCCATAAAAGAAACCGTAGTTGACGCGGGAGAAACCGACGCATGATTCTGCTTGCCAACCTGATGGCTATTTTTCGTAAGGAACTCCAGGGCTACTTTGGTTCACCCTGGGCCTATGTCGTGGCGGGGGTGTTTTGGCTCCTTTCAGGGGCGGTGTTCTTTTTGGTCTTGCTGGGTGAGAGTGGCATCATCCAAGAGGTGGCCTATAACAAGTCCCTAGGTTTGCCTCTACCCCCGATCGATATGCCCTATGTCTTTTTGTTGCGTTTTTTGGGAGTGTTGGGTTCCATTACGCTGTTTGTGATGCCCCTGCTCTCGATGGGGCTCTATGCCGAGGAGCGCAAGGCCCATACGCTAGAGCTACTCGCCACCTCTCCTCTGACCAATTGGACGGTGGCGCTGGGCAAACTCTTGGGGGTGGTGACGTTCTATATCACGCTCCTGATGCCGATTTGGATTTTAGAGTTGATCACCTTTAGTACGGCAACACCGCCCTTGCCACCGCGAGTGCCGCTGCTGGCCCATCTTGGCTTGATCCTGCTCGCGGCGGCGATTTTGTCCTTGGGGATGTTTATTTCTTCCCTGACCAGTAGCTCAATCATTGCGGCATTGGCAACGTTTGTGCTGGTGCTGTTTTTAACGGCCTTGGATATGCTCTCCAAACGCCTCAGTCAGCCGTTTCAGGATGCGATCGCCCACCTGTCGCTGCTCAAACATTACGAAAATCTGGTACAGGGTATCTGTGATGTCAGCAGCATTGTCGTGTTTGTTAGCTACATTGTGCTCGGCATTTTCCTGACCGCTCAATCGATTGAGGCGCTGCGGTTTGAGCGATCGTAGTTGATTCATTAACGTGAGTTTCGGTTAAGCGAAGCGATCGCATTCCTCAAAGCACTACAGTCTCGTTGTCAAACCCGGTTGTCAGGGGACCCGCCCCCCGACACCTCCCGCTGAGGGGGAAATTGCCCCCTCAGACTCCGGCAATATCGGAGCCAGTATTGTTGATTTTGCTGAGTTTTAACGTCTTTCGCGATGTCTGCTTATCCAGAACTCATGTTCGTTAATCCATGCCCATTTGCTCGGCTAAGAACAGCGCTGATTGGTCCACTCCACTATGCCCCGTCCATCTTGGCAACGCCATTGTTCACCCACCCAGACAAGCTGCCAATCCTGCTTAGCATCCCACTCCAGTTCCACTTGGAAGCGTTGGGCAGCGATCGAGTCGTCGGCCAAACCCACCACCGTTAGCTGTACCGTGGCGCCAAACGCTGTCTCGCTGCGATGATAGTCAATGGTAAAACCTTCGGATTGCCGCCCCTCTCGCTCCCCAGTCATCTCAGCAAACAGATCCAGCGCAACAGTTCGGGGGTCATAACCAGTCAGCCTGAATCGCTGGGCAAATTCAGCGGGTTCAATGGTTCGATAGACCGAGCGATTGGCCGAGCGTGCCGCGATCGCTTGCACAAAGGTGAAATAACCGATTGCGAGGCAAGTCGTAACAATCACAATCCGTTTAAGCATCATTGACAGTTTTTCCAAAATTGATGATATTCGTTAAGCCTGTCCTAGGGAGGTTGCATGGGTCTGTAACCACTGCTGGGGATAGGGATAGTGGGGAAAGGCCTTCGCAAAGCGCAGCATATGCTCTCGATGTTTGGCAAAAAGATAGGCCTCGTAATGGGTGGGAATCGGACGGGTGAGTCCCACATTGGCAGGACGGACAATTCGCTGCTGCTCCTGATCCGGTAAGGAACTCAAGCCCAGAAACTGGCAGAGGTCATTAAAGACCTGCCAAGCATCGGTTTGAACCTGATCATAGAAAACGAGATGAATCTGTTCAGGGCCAAAATACTCGGCCCAACGAGCATAGAGCCCCTGGTAGTCATTGGCGATCGCCTGAGCGGGTTGATCAAAATGGGCCAGCCAATCTTGATGGGGGATCGCTTCAATCATGCGGCCACGCTTCAGACAAAGATTCATTTTCGCCCGTGACCATTCCCGCTCAACCGGATCTCGCACTGAGAGAATGATCTTGAGGTGCGGGAAGCGTTGCTGAATGGCTGCGATCGCTGCGTCATCAAGCTCACAATATTTTGGGGTAATATCCCCCGAAACCCGTCGTCCGTCAAACAGTCGCCGATACCAGCTCTCTGTACGGGGCCAGAAAAAATAATGCAAGTCCCAGGCCAGAGCTGGCCCAGCCAACTGGCCAGACTTGAGGGCTTGCCAATGACGGCGACCGCTAGCGATGAGATAGCTACGGCTCTCGCGGTAGTACCAATGGGCGTCAAAAAAGCGACTCCAATAGCGCCGATCTGCTAGAAAAGACTGGGCCCACCAATAACCAATTTCTTTCATCGGCGGCAGATGGGCTTCTGGGTGCTGACGCAACGCTTTATGCATCCAGGAGGTGGCGGTTTTTGGGGGGCCGATTCCCAGAAAAGCGGGTCGCAAGGTCACAGGGGTCATGGATTGTGGTTCCAGATCTCACGGGGATTATAACCACCTATTCCAAGGGTCGCAACACTCCGAACACCGAGGTGTAGCCGTGCAAAAAGGTATTGCCGCCCACTGGGCCAATCTCACCATTGCAAAAGAAGCCCCCGACCGGGAGCGTCCCCAGATGTTCCTGAAACAGGCGAGAGTCAAAATGAGCTTCGCCATAGAGACCTTCGCCGCGACCCAGGCAGGCGAACATCAACGCCCCCAACGATTGCTGGCCCCACCGCTGGCGATACTCTTGCAAGTGAAAAGTCAGATCATCGGCAGAGGTTTGGGCATCCCGCAGGTGGAACTGAACCCGTTGTCCGGGACGGATGCGATCGCCCACAGCCACTGCACCTTCCTTGGGGTCAACCCCAAGTAAACTCCGAATCAAAAAATCACCCCGCTTGAGGTCGGTCTTAAACACATCCCGCACCACCCCCACAAACAGGGACGTTTGAGCCAGTTCGCGGTCATGGGCATCTAAACCTCGAATGATCTCCCGTAATACCTCCAAGGGACGTCCTCCCTCAATTTCGTCGCTCTCGCCCGCCAACTCTAGGATAATATTGCGCTCAGCCCGTTCCACACGGTAGGGCGGGCCAATGGGCCGACAGCCCTGAGCCACAATTGTCTCAATCTTGATCTTGCCGCTGAGCGCTAGACCCACCGTGCCATCTCGATAGAGCTTCCCCATCCCCTGCTGGGGATGGTAGAGAAACAATCCATTGGGGACACCCACCACCCCAGAACCCGCTAAGCCCCCCACCTTGACTGCCTTAGGGTAAGCATAGTCCAAACCTTCGAGCAGATCGTTCATGCGCGCCGAGAAGGGATCTGCCAGCAGCACAAACTGGGGATCTAGGGCTGGATCAACACCAATCTGCTCAACCCAGCATTGGGGCGGCGCGTCCAGATCGGGCAAGGTTTCTGTGCTCAGGTGAAAGGTGGCGATCGCCACCTCAGGAAAACAACCGACGCTCAAACTCAAGGCGGGCTGGTCTTCCAGCTCCAGCGCATTGAGTTGTGGATCGACGCCAATGATCCCACCACCGCCACAGCCCATCAGGATTGTTTCCGGAAAAGCCTCCGTTAACAGGGGCAGTAAACGAGGATATTCACTGGCATAGGAGGAGGCAATGAAAAAAATCCCCACATCCGGAGTCCCCGAAAACTGACGACGCACCATTTGGGCCACCTCACGCACTGCTCCCTCCAACGAGGGTCGGGTCGAGAGTGCATTGAACCAGCAAAATTGGTCAGTCATGGGCATATCACATGGAGATGAGGAATCAATAGAGAGTGGGGATTCTCCAACGATCAAGAATGTTGAATGGGGCCAGGGGTTCGTCGCGTTGACAATCTGAACCGTACACAGCCACCGTGCGCAACCGCAGATTCAGTCGCACCGCAATGTATGAATACTCTAGCACCCTGAACCCTGAACCCTGAACCCTGAACCCTGAACACCGCCCGACGAGACGTGCCAACCCCCAGCAAATCCTGACAAACCGTAACAGAACAATGCCCAATAAGCGAAACGGATTCGCTAAGATGATCCCAAGATGCTAGGGTCTCATGCTTGACGAGCCCGTTCTGCAAGGCAAAACAGGCATACCGAATCAGGCATCGGGCGATCGACTCGGTTGACCCCGCTTGATTGACTCGCAACCGTCGTTAATTCTCTATTCCTATCAAACCCCTATGAGCAACAATATCCAAGAGCAAATTGAGAAAGAGCGTGACCAAGCCCGCCAAGTCTGTAGCACCGATGCAACCTCGGGTGAATGCGCAGCTGCTTGGGATGCTGTTGAAGAACTTCAGGCTGAAGCCTCCCACCAACGCGAGGAGAAGCCGAAAAACTCCCTGGAGCAGTACTGCGATGCCAATCCGGAAGCCGCAGAATGCCGTATCTATGATGACTAGGGGCTGTCGTCAGTTAGACTTCAAACTCTGGTTATGACTGACTTACAGCCCCTTTTATTGTTATTTGGGTCGGGCGCTCTATTGCTTGTACCGCAAGGCTTCTGGCTTTAACTGACGACACGCCTAATTCTGCCTTGTCAGCATTGCTCCCGCCCAGAACGGCGATCGCAAACGGCTTCTAAGCGATTCTAATTGGGTCGGTTATCAGCCCCTAATTCACCTTGGTGAGTTGGGGGCTGTTGTGTTGAGGTTAGCGAGTCACTCGAAAAACTAATCTGCTCAGACTCATAGCTAGGCGGTTCGACATGAATCAAAACCCGCACCGGGCTAAACTTTTCGCTCAGCCGCGCTTCAACCACCTCCGTAATCTCATGGGCAGTGGCCACATCTTGGGCTTGAACAATCAGGTGCATCTCAATAAATACTTGACGTCCGAGGAGTCCCCGAGAGGCAATATCATGACAATTCACCACGCCGGGAACCGCCAAAACAATCTGATGAATCGCTTCTGGGGCGATCGCCATCTCATCCACCAGCCAAGGCAAATTGGTTTTGAGCACCTGCCAAGCGCTATAGAAGACGAGCAAGGCGACAGGCAGCGCCAGCACCATATCGAGCCACAGCAGTTGTGGTAGATGCCAGCGATCGCTCTGCCACAGGCTAAAGGCTCCGACCAGAACCAAACCGGTGACCCAGACATCGCTCAGGGTATGTTGGGCATCCGCGAGCAGGAGTGGACTCTGTAACCGTTGACCCACCCGACGCTCATAAACCGCCACACCAATATTGATGCCCAGCACCAGCACCAATAGCCCCAGTTCTGGAGCAACAACGGCAATGGGGCTCACCCCCTGCATCAACCGCCCCCAGGCCGCTTGGAGAATTTCAAAACAGGTAATCCCCAAAAAAGCAGCGATCGCGAGAACGCCCAGAGCCTCAAATTTCTGATGACCGTAGGGATGTTCGCGATCGGGATGGGGGTCAGCCCAACGGTTGGCGACCAAACCCAAGATGTTGTTGGCGCTATCGGTGACGCTGTGGAGGGCATCAGCTTGCAAACTCAATGAGCCGGTCCAAATGCCGATCACCGCTTTAATCAGCATCACCGTGAGGTTTAACGCCAGCGTAAGTCCTAGCACTTGCTGAACGTGCTGGCGTTGATCATCCAACCCAATTGTTGATGACATTAGTTGCTGTAGAACACATCACCCTACAATTTAGCCTGGAGGATGGCGGCAGTAGTTTAAATGATTACAACAATGTCTAAATCAATTAACGGTAGGGGTCGGGCAACCCGACCCTGCAACCCAATTACAGTGGGTTCAGGGTTCATTTATTAACGTGAGTTCTGGATAAGCAAACATCGCGAAAGACCCTGACACTCAGCACAATCCACAATACTGACTCCGATATTGCCGGAGTCTGAGGGGGCAATCTCCCCCTCAGCGGGAGGTGTCGGGGGGCGGGTCCCCTGACAACCGGGTTTGACATTGAGATTTTAGTGTTTTGAGGAATGAGATCATTTCGCTTAACCGAAACTCACGTTTATTAAAAAAGTAAACTCTCAACCACCGTCGTAAACCGTCCTATCTCCCCACCACCGATCGCCCCAGGCCTGTCATATTGAGTCTGTCCTTGATAGCCATGAGATGAGATGGAGGTTAGCCAGATGGATTTAGATCGGCAATTATCAGGTTTGGCAGGGTTTACGATCATTTGGAGTTTCTTGATTTTGCTCATTTTTGGTCTGCTCAATTGGCTCCAGATTCCCAGCGGTCAGTTTGTCGATTGGTTGATTGGCTCTGTGAGTTTTTGGTGGCTCATGGTGGTGGTGACCCTTCCCTGGAACGTTCATTTCCAGGCTCGGGCGGTGCGGGCGGATGCGCAGCTCTCCCAGGCGCAGGGCATCACGGTCAGCGATCACGACCTGAACTATCTCAAAACAGTTCAAAACTGGTCATTGCGCTTGGCATTGGGGCTGCATTGGGTCTCGGCGATCGCCTTTTACGGTCTTGCCGCAACTGGACTGGGCACCATTGGCTATCTCAGTGCGGGTGCCGCCCTGTTGTTGACCGGATTACGACCGGCGATCGCCGTTTATCAATATCTGGCTCAACGCCTTGCCACCCTCCGCCAAGACCTCAAGTATCCCCGCGAAGATGTGGTGGAATTGCGCAGTCGAGTTGAACAATTGGCAGCAAGGCAGGCCACGTTAAGCCAACAATTGGATTTAGACGAATCGAGTTCTTGGGCTGCCAAACAGGCACGCACAATCCAGACGCTACAAGCGGATTTAGCTACAATCAACGCAGCATTAGAACAAACTAAGGCGATGAATGCCCAGGAGCATGAACGAATTTTACAGGCATCACGGGACGCGATCGCCCAGCTCAATGAAGATAGTCGCTTTTTGGGGCAAGTGCGCGAGATTGTGCGGTTTTTGAAGACGGCGTAAGGCTTCTAGAAAATAATGCTCTCAAGCGGGCGAGACGCCCACGCTACGGATATTGAGCGGAGAAAAGCCGTAGCGCAGGTGGTCAGTGAGCGGTTTACCCTGAGCGGAGTCGAAGGGAGTCGAATCTGCATCCTGCTTGCCGCCGATCTATAAATCTTCCGAGAGGATTTTGTCTTGGCGAACTCTAAGCCAGTTTCAACCCCACAAAACTTAACATTTAGCACAGCGATAATCACTATCGATAGAATCGATAGATAAGCGGGCTCAGATCAGGAATCATACTCAAAAGTGCCCCGAGGCATCATGCGCAGCATCAACCCCTCCAAGGTTAAGATCTCTCAACTCCGTGCCCTAGTTGTTGTGGCCGAGCATCGCAACTTTAGCGCTGCTGCGCTAGACCTTGAGCTCTCCCAATCCACTGTTAGCCATGCGATCGCCGCCCTCGAAGACCAGCTGGGCGTACAACTACTCAAACGGGGTCGCCAAGGGGCCAAACTGACCCCCGTGGGCGATCGCGTGGTGCATCATGCCCGTGAAATCTTGGCACACCTTGAGCAGATCAGCCATGAAGCCAACCGGGATAAGGGACTCCAGGCAGGGGTCGTTAAGATTGCCGCCTTCCGGAGTGTGGCGACGCATTTGCTACCGGGGGCGATCGCCCGTCTCCATGACCTTTACCCGCAAATTCAGGTGCAAATCACCGAGTTTGACGAAGGCTACGATGTAGAACGCGCCTTGCTCTCCCACCAAGCGGATATCAGTGTTGCCGAACCGCCGGGAGGCGAGGACTTTGAAACCTGGCCCCTGCTCTGTGATGACTATGTGGTGCTACTCCCACCGGGTCTGGGCCCACAGCCGGCTCAGCTCACCTGGGAACAGTTGGCCAAATATCCCCTGATTGTGCCCTCAACGAGCATTTGCGCCGATCGCATCCACCATTGCTTGGCCAACGCCGCCGTCCCCGTCAATATCGCCTACGAAATTCGGGAAGACTCCACCATGATCGGCATGGTTCTCCAAGGTCTGGGTGCAACGATTCTGCCCCGGATGGCAGCCGAGCCGATTCCTGAACGCCTCCAAGTCTGTCAGTTGCCCTGTACCCTCAACCGGACGCTCAGTGCGGCGATGCTGAATAATGTGCTGCATCCGCCTGCGGTTTATGCGTTTCTCGATGCCCTACGCGGTGTGGGCTCGTTTGGCGCGGCGATCGCGGTTTAGGCATAAGATAGCCCCTAGGGGGCGGTGCTTCTGTATCCGTTGACCCTGCAGGGCAGGTATCCTGTCACCGATCAAAATTTTTCTGGCGTATTCTGGGTTCAATCTCTTCTGAATCATCGCAAGGGACTTCGTCACCGATCTGACGTCGAGTGGAAACTTGCGAATCCCGTCATCTCTTTGTAGTATATTGTCATTCAATGTAATACACAGAGTCGGGAGGTAAAGCAAAATGTCTGTGATTGCCCTAGAAGTCTACACAGCCGAGCAACACCCCAACGCAGATGCCCTGCGTTTGTATCAGATGGGGGCTGCCGGCTACGAAACCGTGCCCATTGTTGCCAATCTCGACAATCTCTATGCCGTGGGCGATACGGTTGCCGTGGCGCTGCCCGGTGCAACGCTCAAGGATGGTACGACGATCAAAGCGGTTAAACTGCGGGGTTACACCTCCGCCGGGATGGCGCTCGGCCCGGTAAAGCAGCCTGTCGGGACAGATCTATCGATGCAGTTTTGCCGTGCCGAGGTGCTTCTTAATGCTGTAGCACTGCAAAAATGGCCCAGCATTGAGCTGTTGCACAACCTTTGTCGGCGTTTTGAGCTGTTGGGTGAAGCCCCCCAAATCACCTACCATGCCAAGGTGAAGTTGGATGGAACCAATGGCGGCGTGCAGGTCTTTAGCGATCGCCGCATTGCCGTGCAAAGTCGCAGCCAGATCATCACACCCCATGCCGATAATGCGGGGTTTGCCGCTTGGGTCAGTAACCACCTGGATTACTTCCAAGGGCTGACGGGCGAGCAGCATCTGACGATTTTTGGCGAATGGTGTGGTCAGGGCATTCAAAAGCGCACCGCGATCGCCGGGCTCGATCGCCGCATCTTTGCTGTCTTTGCCCTGCAAACGGGGGGGATAACAGGTCAAATAGCTCGCTTGATCGTTGATCCAGAACAAATTCGCGCCCGGTTGCCGGAGCACCCTGACCTGTTTGTGCTGCCCTACCAGGGTGAAGCTTTGATGCTGGACTTCGGCGATCGCGCTCAGTTGCAAGCCCAAGCCGAACACCTCAATCAGCAGGTGGCGGCGATCGAGCAGTGCGACCCCTGGGTTGCCGAAACCTTTGGTATTCAGGGTCTGGGAGAAGGCTTGGTGTTTTACCCTCAAGGGCAAGGGGGCGATCGCTTAACCTATCGTGAGCTGCTCTTTAAGGCCAAAGGGGAGAAGCACCAAGTCGTCAAAACCAAAAAGTCCGTGCAACTCGATCCGGAGATCGCCGAGTCCATCGACGCGTTTGTGGCCCTCTTTGTCACACCTGCCCGTTTAGCCCAAGGCGTAACAGCCGTGGGCGGAGTTCACACCCAATCAATTGGCCCCTTCCTCAAGTGGATCAATCAGGATATCCAAAAGGAAAGCACCGCCGAACTCGCAGCCGCTGATCTGACTTGGAAGCAGGTCAACAAAGCTCTCACCAAGGCGGCACGAGACTGGTACTTCCAGCAGGTGCGGCTGGTGTAGACAGAGGCAAACCAGGACATCGTGTGAAGACTGAACCCTTTGCTGTGGATCAGTTCCAGCTCCAGAAAGGGAGGGTTTAAAACCACTGGTGTGAACTTAAGCACGAAACCCCATCTATACAAGGGTTTCAAGGGTAGCAAACACTCGACCCACCCCGGTCATCGCTACGCGAGACCGCCCCTCCCGAGAGGGGATGTTCTACTTTGAAATCTCCGACCAGGAGGAGTACCCGTAGGGGGAGGTGGGTCGGCCCACTCAAACTCCCACCAGGAGCTGAATACAGCGTTAAGTTCACACCAGTGGTTTTAAACCCTCCCCTACCACGACCCGCTTGCTCACTGCGCCAGCACCATGTCCCGTTGCTTTTCTGGTAGGTTGGTATATTCAGCGACCAGCTTGCGGAATTCTTCACCTTCGATGGTTTCTTGCTCCAGTAAAAGATCCACGAGGCGATCGATCAGGGGACGATTTTCCCGGATCACTTGGCGGGCTTTGGTATAGCAGTTCATCGCGATCGCTCGTACTTTTAGGTCAATTTGCTCAGCCAGTTTTTGGGAATATTCCGAGCGATTCATATTATCACCCCCCAAAAAGACCTCGCCATTGGGGGTTTCCAGCGCCACTTGTCCGAGATCTGACATCCCGTAGAGCGTCACCATCCGTCGGGCTAAATTGGTCACCTGCTGAATGTCGCTTTCTGCTCCCCGAGTCACTTCTAGCTCCCCAAAAACTTCTGCTTCACAGGCCCGTCCGCCCAGGGTCATGACGATATTGTCTAAAATCCAGGATCGGGTGTAGAGCCCACTATCTACATTTTCTTCATCAGGGATGAGTTGGGCAAAGCCACCAATCCCCCCCGAGCGGGGAATAATGGTGACTTTGCTCAGGGGGTCAGTATTCTCCAAAAGGGTCGCCAAGAGCGCATGACCCAACTCATGGTAAGCAATCAGGCATTTCTTCTTGCTGTCGAGCAGGGGCTTAAGCTTCAGACCAATGGTGATGCGATCGAGGGCATCGTCAATTTCACTCTGACCAATTTCTTCTTTGCGCCGCCGGGCGGTAAGAATCGCCGCTTCATTGAGGAGGTTCGCCAGTTCAGCACCGGAGAGTCCGGGGGTGCGTCGGGCCAAGAGCTCCAGCGACACATCATCCGTTAGCTTCTTGGTGCGGGCATGGACTTCGAGAATTTTCAAGCGACCCTTGCGATCGGGCAGATCGACGGTGACTTGGCGATCAAAACGTCCCGGCCGCAGCAGGGCAGAGTCGAGCACATCCGGACGATTGGTGGCGGCAATTACGATCACGCCGTTATTGCCTTCAAAGCCATCCATCTCCGTGAGCAGTTGATTAAGGGTCTGTTCCCGCTCGTCATTGCCGCCGCCAATGCCTGTGCCGCGCTGTCGGCCCACCGCGTCAATTTCATCAATAAAGACCAGACAGGGTGCATTTTCCTTGGCCTTCCGAAACAGATCCCGGACACGTGAGGCCCCAACACCTACAAACATCTCGACAAATTCTGAACCGGAAATGCTAAAGAAAGGTACACCCGCTTCACCCGCTACCGCCTTGGCAAGCAGTGTCTTTCCGGTGCCTGGAGACCCCACCAGCAGAACCCCCTTGGGAATCCGCGCACCGATCGAGGTGAAACGCTCGGTTTCTTTGAGAAATGAGACAACCTCTTGCAGCTCTTCTTTGGCTTCATCAATCCCTGCCACATCATCAAACAAAATACCTGTCTTGGCTTCCATTTGAAAGCGAGCACGGGACTTACCAAAGTTCAAGGCCTGACCCGAGGAGGCGGCCGATCGCCGCAGCAGCAAAATGACCACCGAAAAGAGAATAAAGATAATCACCAGATTGGCAATCAGGCTTTTGGCGGCGCTATTGTCGGTGGAGGGATTGACTGAATAGTCCACATCCTGCTCCCGTACCTTAGCCAGCAGCTCGGGGTGTTCGGGCAAAAGTTCGACCGTAAATGTCGTTTCCGGCCGACTCTCAAAGACCACCTTCGCCGTACGGGTTTTGGGGTCATATTCGATTGTTTCCACCTGACCCGCGTCAATGCGCTCTAGCAATTGGGTGTAGGTGAGTTGCTCCGGTTCTTCTTGGGCGAGCATCATGCTGGGTGTTCCGATGAGCAGGCCGGCAGTCAGCAGGCCCAAGGCAAATTTCCAGGAGGAACGGGACAGCGTGCGAACGGAAGAGCGCAATGCAGAGATTTTCATGCCCAGAGAGTGATGATGTGGAGAATGACGGTCTTGTCCATTGTAGAAGCCTGGGCTCAGAATTGTGGTTGTGAGCTCGCCTTCGCGATGCAGAAGGCATTGTGTCGCTGACTCAACCTGGGTTTCGGTTAAGCGAAATTATCGCATTCCTCAAAACACTAAAATCTCGATTTCAAACCCGGTTGTCAGGGGGCCAGCCCCCCGACACCTCCCGCTGAGGGGGAGATTGCCCCCTCAGACTCCGGCAATATCGGAGCCACTATGGTTGATTCTGCTGAGGTTCAGCGTCTTACGCAATGTCGGCTTATCCAGAACTCACGTTAAAAAGGTGTATGGGGGTAGGTTGGGTTGAACGGAGTAAAACCCAACACAGCCAATGTTTTGAGGGATTTACCCCCTAGTCATCTGATTCACCAATTAAGGTGTGCTGCGACCCTAGCGATAAGTTGGGTCTTGAACATCGGCCAGGCGGGCTTCAGGTCGGAGAAAGCGATCGAGCTGCGCCTCAAAAAATTGACGATTTTGGCGCAGATGCTCAGGATTGGGGTCATCGAGCGGATAGAGCAAGGCGGTGCGTAAGGCTTGGAGCACGGCTGAGGTGACGTTATACATCGAGCGTTGGAAGGTGACGCCAATTTGAATCAGTTTATCCGCCTCACCCCGGCAATGTTGTTGATAATAGTCTTCTAGATAGTCCGGTAAGAAATGGAGCATATCCTGCATCAGCAGGGTGGGAGGAATGCCGGCAGAGCCTACGGGTGAAACGTCGGCGTAGAGAATACCGTAATGGAAGTCTTTTTGTTCGGCAGGGACTTGGCCCGCTTGGGCGTTGTAGGATTTTGTGCCCCGGAAGGGGGCGGTGCGATAAAAGACAGCCTCGACATAGGGCAGCGCTGCTTCGTAGAGCCAGGTGAAACCTGCGGATTTGGGAATAATTTCGTAGCATTCGCTACCGATATAGACGTGATGGTAGATGGGGCGACCGGCGGCAATGAAGATGCCATTGACCAGAAAGTTCATGGCGTCGGGTACGGTTTTAAACTCCCCGGCGTCGTAGCGATCGCTCATCTCAAAAAACACCGGGGCCATCACTTCCCAAAACAAACCCAGATTGGCAGTGTAAGACAGCTCCCGCACCTTCTCATAGAACATCTGGGGAAAGAGCTGATACAAGCCCAGCATCAGCGGGTTGCCTTTGAAATAGGCTCGGATAGTGCGATCGGCATTGGCAAGATAGTCCTCGCTCTCAAGATAGTCATTAAATTGCCCCCCCATGCCCTGGTGCCAGAGCATCGCTCGCATACAGGCTTCGGCAAATTCCATATTGATGCGATCGTGCCAGAGATGATGCAGTAGCTTGGGCAGTTTCCGCTGAGTTTCCCCCTTGGTCATAAATTCCAATAGCTCTGGATGGGCTGAGGCCGCCCCCTTTTGCCAAACTCGATAATCTGCTGTTTCCCCTGCGTAATGATTGCCCAAGTCCAGGTACTCCTGGGGTAAAAAATACTTAAAAAAGGGCAGAGGATCGAGAAAAACCCGCTCAGCGATGTAGAGTAAATCCCGCCAATAAAAGTCCATTGGCACCGCGTAGGCTTTGTAGATCCCGATAATTTGCATCAGGTTTTCTGGTGTATCCGGCAGCATCGAGCCCCCCGCTTCAAGGCGGTGAATAATGTCAGCGTAGGGATGGGTTGAGGGAGGAAGTTGGGTTGGGGGAGAGGCGAGGGGGGTGGACATTTTTGGGGTTCAGAGTTTGGGGTTCAGAGTTAAAGGTTCAAAGTTAAAGGTTTAAAGTTCAGGGAGCGAAACATCTGATAAAAAATCCAGATTTGCTCTGAAAATGACAGGATTCATACTCTTGCACCAGGTAAGCGAAGCTAGCGAAACCCCCCCGGCTGCGCCGACCCCCTTCGTAAGGGGGGCCTTTTGTTAAGCCCTGCTCAAACCAACGCTCCCAGACGCTTGCGGCGTCACCCCCCTTGTTAAGGGGGGAAGGGGGGATTTCGAGTCTAGATGTACGGTGCATGGCGTTGGCTAGATTTTCATTGTTGGGGGTGACGCTTCGTCATGACTGATTGGTATGAGTTGTTCACCCCAAAAACAAAATTCGTTGTAGGGGAGGGTTTCAAACCCTCCCGGTCGGAGACTTTCCTCGGAGAAAATCCCCTCTCGGGAGGGGCGGTCTCGCGCAGCGACGACCGGGGTGGGTTCGGGGTGTTGGCCAACAAGAGAGCGTTTATTTCTTCGCAGTTCACGTTCAAGATCAAGACTCTAAGGTCCAAACGGTTGCAAAACTCTGAACCCTGAACCCTGAACTCTGAACTCAAAAAAGCTGTGCCAGCAATTCCGATCGCCCGGCCATCAGATTCGTCGTGGGTTCAATCCAATGGAACAACCAATTGGGCTGAATCCCGAAGGCGACGATCGTAATCGTGAGGACGATCGCGGTGAACTGCTCTGGCCAAGCCACGGCTGGATAGTAAGCCTGTTTATAGTCGAGTTTGCCAAAGCAGGTGCGGTTAATCAAAATCACGAAATAGACCGCCGTTAAACCCGAAGAGAGGATGCAGATCAAGGTGGGAATGGGGAAGGTGGCAAAGCTGCCTTGGAAGACGATAAACTCTGCGGCAAAACCCACCAGTCCCGGAATGCCAGCACTGGCCATCCCGGCCAAAATCAGCAAGGCGCTGGTGAGGGGCAGGCCCCGCACAGGGTTGAGCAAACCGTTGAGCACATCCAGATCGCGGGTTCCCGTCTTGGTTTCGACAACGCCGACCAGGAAGAAGAGTAACGCCAAAATTAAGCCATGGCTGACCATCTGGGCGACTGCTCCGAGCAGGCTCAGGGGGGTACCTGCTGCTGCGGCAACCAGAATATAACCCATATGACCAATCGAGCTGTAGGCCACCATGCGCTTGATATCCCGCTGGGCGATCGCGCTCATTGCCCCGTAGATCACACTGACCGTGCCAATAATCGCCAGTCCCGGCCCCACGAGCTGCCAAGCATTGGGGAAGATCTCCAGGCCAAAGCGAATTAGACCGTAGGTTCCCAACTTGGCAAAGACACCGCCTAGCAAAATCGTCGTGGCGGGGGAGGCTTCAACGTAGGTATCTGGCATCCAGGTATGGAGGGGCACCAGCGGTGTCTTGATGCCAAAACCTACCAGCAGCAAGGTGAGCAAAATGAGTTGGGTTTTAATGCCCACATCCTGGAGGTCGATCGCCCCGAGATCAAAATTGGGCACTCCGGTGACAAAGCCAATGCCTAGCACCCCAGCGATCACGAGCAAACCGGAGCAGGCGGTATAGAGCAAGAACTTTGTGCCGGCATAGGCCCGTTTTTCGCCCCCCCAGATATTGATGAGTAAGTAAAAGGGAATCAGCTCCAGTTCGTAGAAAATCACAAACAAGAGCAAGTTCTGAGCCATCAAGGCACCGTTGATGCCGGTGGTGATCAGCAAGAGCAGGCTGTAGTAGAGGCGATCGCGCTCCACCTTGGGCCCGTTGGTATAGATAGCCACCAGGGTCAGGAAGCCATTGAGCACAATTAGCGGCAGCGAGAGCCCATCAACGCCCAGGCTATAGTTCAGACCGAGCGGCTCAATCCAGGGCCAGGACTGGGCCCATTGCATTCCCCCGGTCGTGTCACCCGTCAGTAGCAAGTAAGACGACCAGAGGAAGGTGCCCAGGGCAAAGAGTGCCGCGATGGTACGGCTATAAGCAGGCTTTGGTAGGAAGGCGATGATGCCCACACCGAGGAGGGGAAGGATCAGGAGGGGGGTGAGCATGGAGTTCAGTTCGCAGTTTTGGGCAGGGATAAAATCACTGAGCCAACGACGTCTTTTGGTTGGAGATTAAGTAGGAAAAATCCCCTCTCGGGAGGGGCGGTCTCGCGCAGCGACGACCGGGGTGGGTTGGGTGTAGGCCGACAATGCAGATGGGGGTCTAGCGCGTCTTACCTCCCTAGCATCGGCAACAGATGCAACTGACCGATGAAGGGATAGACGAGCAGCAAGCCAAAGAGCACCACCCCGACCAGAATTGAGAGGGCATAGAACTGGACTTGACCCGAGTTGCTGTAACGGAGGCCCTGGCTACCGGCGAGCGTAAACAGGGCGGCAATATTGACCGCCCCATCGACCAGGATGCGATCGCACCAGTCGATTGCCCGTGCCAACCCCCGCACCAGCGCCACCACAGTCTGTTTATAAACCTGGGCCATATAGAAGTCGTAGGCAAAGAAGTCTTGCAGCGCCTTGGAGGGCAGGGTGATCGGCCGGGGCAGCTGGGTGTAGAGCCCCAGACCCAACCCAAGCCCGAGCAGAGTTGAGCCCGTTAGGATTAAGGAGGTGGGTTGAGCCGCTAGCGACCAGGCAGGGAGGACACCGATCGCGAGCATAACTTGGGGCAAGTGCAGCGCAATGCCCAGCAGGGTCATCATCGGCAACACCAGCGCCCAGAGTCCCTCGGGCGATCGCCGGGTATTGTCCGAGAGATCACCCAAAAAGATTAGAGCAAAGACCCGCGCCAAGCCCAAGGCAACCAAACCATTCACCAGCAAAATCAGCCCTTGCAAGAGGGGACTAGCCGCTTGCAGCAGCTCGGCAAACCCCCAAAAGCAACCCAGGGGCGGCAGTCCCACCAAGACGATCGCCCCCACGACATAACAAATGCCGGAAATCGGTCGCCGTGACCAAAGCCCTCCCAATTGGGTGAGATCTTGCGTGATGTTATTGAGTACAATGCCGCCGGTGCTCATCAGCAGTAGGGCCATGCCAATGGCATAGGTAAAGAGCAGTAGCAGGGCAGCGTTGCTCGCCCCAATGCCCACCGCCACAAAGGTCAAACCCAGATAGGTGGTGGTGAGGTAAGAAAACACCCGCTTGACATCGATTTGGGCCAGGGCGATCGCGGCCGCACTTAGAGCGCTAAAAGCCCCCACCATAATCTCAAGCTGCACGACCCCAGGCGAAAGGGCAATCAGCGGCTGAGCTTGGATCAGCACCCAAGCCCCAGTGGAAACCACCACCGCATTGCGCAGCACGGTCGCTGGCATCGGTCCCTCCATGGCTTCATCGAGCCAGAGGTGCAGCGGAAATTGGGCACATTTGCCCAGCGGGCCCATAAGAATGGCTAAGGACAGTAGGGTGGCAACCCAGGGCTGGAGTTCAACGGTTGCAGCCCAGACAGCGAGCTCGTCATAGTTCCAGGTTCCCGCCAGGGGCAGCAGCGCCACCACCCCCATGAGCAAGACCAGGTCGCCCACCCGCTTGGTGAGGAAGGCATCCCGCGCTCCTGTGACCACCAGGGATTGGTTAAACCAAAAGCCAATTAAGAGATAGGTTCCCAGCGTGAGAATCTCTAGCATCACATAGCTAAAGAAGAGGGAGTTGGTCAGCAGCAGCGTCGTCATCCCTGCTTCAAAGAGGGCCAGCAGCGAGAAAAATCGGGCCCAGCCCCAGTCCATCTCCAGATAGGCGATCGCATAGATCTGGGTCAATAGATTCAGCAGTGTGATTAGGATAACGGCCCCGACGGTCACGGCAGAATAATTCAGCTCTAGGGCAATCTCTAAATCCGCTGCCCGTATCCAAGTCCAGGATTGCTGGAGGGGATGCGCCCACACCTGGGGCAGCACCAAGGCGCTATGAATCAGGGCGATCAGGGTGGTAAGGATGTTGATATAGCCCGCTGGGCGGGGGCCGGTCTTGCGAATCAGGCTGGGCGACCAGGGCAAGGCCAGGAGCGCCCCGAGCAAGGCATAGCAGGGGATCAACCAGGCGGTCTGGGTGAAGTTAAGCATGGGCGTTGAGGATACCCGGCAACGGGGTTGACGCGATCATTTGGATTCGCTTTTAAGAATTCATTCTGCTGCAAGGATTGCTTTTTGTCTATGCCCTTAATCGAGATTTAACTCAATCATCCTGGCAAATTCGCTGAATTGACCTGCGTCGATGCGCTCTCACTGTCCCCAAAAGGGATTCGATAGAATTTTTGACAAACACCTCAGCCCTTTTGAACCCTTTCATCCGCCCGAGCCATGCAAAACCTTTCTCTGAATGTGACACTTCTGGCCACGTTGACCCTTCTGGGGGGTGCGATCGCCGCACCGACCCTTGCTGAACCCACAGAAACAACGAGCGAAACCCTGGAAGTCGCGCAAGCCGAGCCCGGTACGATTGTTGACGTTGCCAGCGGTAACGCAGACTTCAGCACCCTAGTGGCAGCGATCCAAGCGGCCGAGCTTGCCGAAGCCCTCGCCAGCGATGGGCCCTTCACCGTCTTCGCCCCCACCAATGCGGCCTTTGCTCAACTGCCCGATGGCGTCCTTGAGGCCCTACTCAAACCGGAAAACAAGGATCTGCTGATTGAGATTCTCAAGTACCATGTGGTTGCTGCCGACGTCCCCGCTGGTACCTTGTATACGGGGCCGATTCAAACCTTCAATGGGGACGTCGCGATCCGCGTTGACCCCGACAAAATCGTGGTTAACAATGGCAGCATTGTGACCCCTGATGTGGATGCCAGCAATGGGGTGATCCATGCTATCAACCAGGTTCTGATCCCGGTGGAGGTTGCCGAAACCCTAGCCAGCCGCTTGCAGTCTGAACCCATTCGTGGACTCTGGTAATCTCGTTTCGGCCCAGATATGGAAAATGGGCAAAGGGTCGTTCCCGTTCTCTTTGTCCTCAAATTGCCGCGACGTCCTTCATCAAGATTCATAATCAACGCCAAAGCCCCGTATTAGACTGTCTTTAAGGGACATCCACGAAATTGGTTTATGGGTCTTGACCTCACACTTGCGGCACTGCAGGCCGATCGCCTCCCCTTTACGCTCGACACATTGCCCCCTGCGGCTTATTTTGTGGGGGGCTCTGTGCGGGATGCCTTGCTAAGGCGCGATCGCCCGGACTTTGACCTCGATATTGTGTTGCCCAGTGAGGCGATTCCGGTTGCCCGAGCGCTAGCCGATCGCTATCAAGGGGGGTTTGTGGTGCTCGATGAGCAGCGGCAGATTGCCCGTGTGGTACTCCCTGGGGGCACGATTGACATTGCTCAGCAGGTGGGGCCCACCATGGAGACCGATCTCAAACGCCGGGACTTCCGGATCAACGCGATCGCCTACAATCCCCATCGCCAGAAACTCCTTGACCCCCTCAAGGGTGTTGAGGATCTCAAAGCAGGCGTACTCCGCATGATCGCCAAGGAAAATCTGGGTAACGATCCCTTGCGAGTGTTGCGGGCCTATCGCCAAGCCGCCCAACTGGCCTTTACAATCAAGCCCAAGACGCGCAACGCCTTGCGTAAGTTTGCCCCCCAGCTCAGGCGGATCTCGGGAGAGCGGATACGCCAAGAGCTCAACCTCTTACTGGCTGCTCCCCAAGGCCTCGCTCAACTGCAGGCTGCGGTTGACGATCGGGTACTGAAGGACTGGTTGCCCAACTTTAAAAAGCCCAACCTGGTTCAGATGGAACAAGTGGAACAGGTGGCTTGGCTGTTGGGGCGCATTTGGCTTGATTTGGATACAGCGTTGAGTCAAGCGGTTGGTGCCAAAAGCTTGAGCCTGTTGAGTTTGGCAAAATTAGCCTGCTGTGTCGCGCCCCAACCCGAGCGAGCGACTGAGCAATTGAGCCGGCTAAAATATTCCCGTGCCGAAATTCAGGCGGTACAAACTGCGCTCACGGTGATGCCAGAATTGTTACAGTTGCTCCAGGGTGAGCTTGCCCCGACCCAGCAATATTTCTTCTTCCAAAAAGTTGGCCCGGCTTTCCCGATTGTGATTGTGCTGGCGGTGGCGATCGCCGCTCGCCAGGGGCTCTTGCGAGAAACCCGTGCCGTGGGGGTGGTTGCACCGCTGGTCAATGCCTACCTTGACCCCGAGAGTCAAGTGGCCCACCCCACACCACTGGTGAGCGGAACAAAACTGATGGCGGCCCTGTCGTTGGAGCCATCGCCACAAATCGGTAATCTGCTGGGCGAAATTCACCTGGCCCGCCTGTCAGGTCGGGTGAGTACACCGGAGGAGGCGATCGCCTTTGCACGAGCGCATCTAGGACGCGTCAGCAATGGCTCGTCGTCCCCCTGAGGCGCATCCTCAAAAATCTAAGCGGCCAACGCCAACCCCGTTCGAAATTCAGAGTTCGGAATTCCGAATTCCGAACCTCCCCCGGTCTGTCGTAGCGGGTTTCGACCTTGTCCACTCAATACAGTCCAATCAATTGCGTTAAGACTCAATCAAGATTTATGTTGCGCTCCACTCGACAATATTTAACAGCTCCATTAGCGGGTCGATTAACAGGGCAAGTCACAAAACAAGTTCGAGGTCGTGTCTGGGCGATCGTGCTCTTCACCCTACTGTTGCCCGCGAGTCTCAGTCCGATGGCCCGAGCCCAGGAACCCACGGCGGCCGATTGGTCAGAGGCCGAAAAACAAACCTTCCTGGCGGGTTGCCAAGAGCGAGCGAATCCACCCGGAGTGTCTCAAAATGAGATCGCTGCCTATTGCCGTTGCGTACTCAATCGCTTGGTTCG
This sequence comes from Cyanobacteria bacterium P01_G01_bin.54, assembly GCA_039180005.1. GTDB lineage: Bacteria > Cyanobacteriota > Cyanobacteriia > Cyanobacteriales > Spirulinaceae > SIO3F2. Next base: position 54,403 of record JBCDEB010000018.1, read on the forward strand.
AGATCAAGTGCCGCTGGCCGATATTAATCATGCCACCCAAAATCCGAACCCCGATCGCTGGACCCCGGAATTCCGTCGCGCGGTGATGAGCTGTTTGGGATAAGGGCCATTGAGATCCCCCCTGCCCCCATTGCACCGAGGGAGCCATTGCTTGTTTAGTAAGGGGGTAGAGTTGCTCTACCCCTGTCTTGTCATCATCCATCAATGCCCAGTTTAAAATTCGAGCCCACGCTTCCCAGCCCAGCATCTGCGGTCGTCTCTGTGCTCCCACCACTGCCGATCGCCCGTCCACTACTGATGATCGGCCATGGCACCCAGAATGTCGCCGGCCGTCAAGCCCTCATTGACTTTGCCGCTCGCTACGCAGCCCTCGACCCCTGTCGGCCAGTGATTCCCTGTTTTCTGGAGCTGACCACACCCACGATTTTGGAAGGCGTTGAACAATGTGTGCGCCAGGGCCATACTGAGCTGTCGGCCTTGCCGATCTTGCTCTTTGCCGCCCGGCATAACAAGTTTGATGTTACCAACGAACTCGATCGCGCCCGAGCGCGCTATCCCCAAATCCAGTTCCACTATGGCCGACATTTTGGCATTACACCAGCGATTCTGGCGCTGTGGCAGGAGCGTCTGGCCCAGCTTGATGCTCCCAACCAGAATCCCCAACAGATTCCCCGCGACCAGACTGTGCTGCTCTTTGTCGGTCGTGGCTCTAGTGATCCGGATGCCAATGGGGATGTCACCAAGCTGGCTCGCATCCTCTGGGAGGGCAGCGGCTACCAGACCGTTGAAACCTGCTTTATCGGCATTACTCACCCTCGTCTTGAAGAGGGCTTTCGCCGTGCCCGCTTATATCAGCCCAAACGCATTATTGTTCTGCCCTATTTTCTCTTTACGGGCACATTAATGGCGAAGATCCAGCGCATTACTGCTGAGCAGCAGGCCGAGTTTCCGGAGATTCAGATCACTGCTCTGCCGGAAATGGGCATTCACCCCTATCTGTTTCGAGTGATTCGCGATCGCGAAATTGAAACCCAACAGGGTCAAGTGAAGATGAATTGTGAGCTGTGTAAGTTTCGGTTAGCTGCGCTGGAGGGTTCAGCTCCAGCGCAGGATCAGCATGGGCATGCTCACGGGTACGGTCATCATCATCATCACCACAACTCTGGTCATGCTCATGTCCACCCTGCGCCGGACCCCTATGCCCAACCCAAGGCTTACCACAATCGCATCTGGCAGGTTCCCTAATCTCATCTAGTGCTTTGTCAAGCGTGAAATGAGGGGTTGTCGCGCAGATCGAATTGAATTATGAAACCCAGTATCAGCAACGGTTGTGTTGGGTTTCGCTCCACCCTGAGTTGAGCGGAGCCGTTCGCGTAGCGCTCCGGAGGAGACAACCCCAACACCAACCTACAATTTAGAGTTGACGCTGCACTCGTCGCTTCGCTAAAGGTTATTATGGCGCAAGGGAGTGAGCTGAAACTTCATCCGTAATGATTCCTGCCACCCCTAGCCTCTGCAACTGCTGCTGCCGCACTGGCTCATTCACAGTCCAGACCAACACCGGAATGTGCTTCGCTTGGGCTGCAGTTAACCAATGGGGATGGACGGCAATGAGGTCATCGGCGATGCTGAGCACAACTTTGCCGGAGCCATCGTCCTGCACTTTGGGCCAGACTTTCTGGTATTGCTCAAGAGAACTCACACAGTAGGCGACTTCAAGAGCGGGTGCGAGCTGATGCAGTTGATCCAAAAAAACAGCATCAAAGGCACAAAATGTGGTGCGATCGCGCCACATTTTACTATCAAATAATACAGCAAGTTCCTGAACTTGCGCCCTTGTCCAATCCTGGGTTGCCTTGATTTCGGGGTAGAGACGGAGATTGTGGGCTTGGCAGCATTCTAAAACCTCAACCAACGTGGGGATGCGTTCACTTGCAAACTGCGGGTCGAACCAGCTTCCTGCATCCAAGCGTTTTAATTCGGTCAGCGTCTGCTCCCTTAATGGTCCTTGACCATCCGTGGTGCGCTCCAGGGTAGCATCATGGAAGACGACCAATGCGCCTTCCTGCGATCGCTGCACATCAAACTCAATGCCATCTGCTCCGAGAGCGATCGCCTGTCGAAACGCTGCCAGGGTATTTTCTGGGGCGATTGCACTCACCCCCCGATGGGCGATCCATTGCACGGTTCTCTCTCCCCCAGCCTATCCAGCGGAAGCATCCCCAGACGGGTCTCCGGACTTGGAAGATACACCGTTCGAGCCTGATACATCTGGACTCGGCAGGGCAGCACCGGGCTTCTTTTTCATTAGGTCGGTCACAGCTTCGTCCAGGGCCCGGGGATCCATAAAAACGATCTTGGCGTTTGCACTATCACCCAACTTTTCATTGGCTTCGATGTAGCGTTGGGCGATGAGATAATCCAAGATCTGCTGCACATCCGCTGTTGGTCCCAACGCCTTAGCTAGCTCTTGAATAGAACGAACTCTCCCTTGGATTTCTAAGATTTCGGCCTGCTTTTTACTCTCAGCGGCCCGTTCGAGCTCTAGTGATTCCATCACGCTAGGGGCAGGACTAATCTTCCGTACTTCAATCCGAGTCACTTTCACACCCCAGGCTTCGGTGGCTTCATCCAATTGCTCAATCAGGGCCTGGTTAATTTTTTGGCGTGATGAATAGGTTTCATCCAGTTCAAGGAGACCAATTTGTGATCGCAGCGTCGTCAAGACTAAGTTTTTAATCGCATCTTTAATATCTTCAACCACATAGTAGGTTCGCTCTAAATCAATGATCTTCCAATAGACCACCGCATCCACCTTGAGAGAAACATTGTCTTTAGAAATGGCGTCTTGGGGTTCGATTTCCAATACCTTTTCTCGAATCGTATCTTCAACAACGATCGTCTCCAAAAACGGCAACACCATGTTGAGCCCAGAGCTCAGCTTGCGATCATATTTTCCAGTTCGCTCCACTAGGGCTTCATTCCCTTCACTAATGATTTTGAGAGAATTAAGAATGGTTAACAGACCACCACCAATGGCAGTCGAAAGAATCAATAAGAAAAAAGGGCCCATAGCACGGTAATCTCACCAGAGGTGTAGAGATAAGTTGAGGACAAGCTTTAATTCAACTGTATTGCTGCTTTACCGAACAGCACCTAGGATTAAAAATAGCAGCACAAACGTGCTCTGCTCCCCATTGTATTGTCCCATCGGATTCTTGACATGACTGCCTCGGACACGACTCAACAGCGCTTGCGCCAACTACGCCAACAACTCCAGCAAGCTGGCTATGCCTATTATGTTCTAGACGACCCTATTTTGCCGGACTCGGTCTACGACCAGCTCTACCGGGAGTTGCAAGATCTCGAAGCACAATATCCGGAGTGGGTGACGCCCGATAGCCCCACCCAACGGGTGGGCGATCGCCCCGCCGCACAGTTCACCCCCTGGCAACACAGCATCCCCCTCTACAGCTTGGAAAACGCCTTTAACGCTGAGGAGCTAAAAAAATGGGAAGAACGGTGGCAGCGCCTAGTCGAACCGATTCCGGACTTTGACTATGTCTGCGAACTGAAAATTGATGGCTCAGCGCTGGCCTTGAGTTACGAGAATGGTCTATTGGTGCGCGGCGTCACCCGAGGCGACGGCGTTACTGGGGAAGAAATCACCAGCAATGTACGCACAATCCGCACTATTCCCCTGCGATTAGCCCTCGACAATCCCCCCGCTCAAGTGGAAATTCGTGGTGAAGCCTTCTTACCCCTGGCCGAGTTTGAGCGCATTAACCAGGAGCGGGCCGCCCAGGATGAGCCCGCCTTTGCCAACCCCCGTAATGCCGCCGCCGGAACCCTGCGCCAGCTCGACCCCCAGATTGTCGATCGCCGTCGTCTCTCCTTTTTTGCCTATACCTTGCATATTCCCAGCGCTCCCCAGCGCCAACCCACCCGCCAATGGGCTGCTTTGGAACTGCTCCAGCAGATGGGGTTTCAAGTCAACCCCAATCGACAGTCGTGCCAATCTCTAGAAGCGGTCGATACCTACTTTCAAGCCTGGGACAGCCAGCGCAAAACCCTGCCCTATCTCACCGATGGTGTGGTGCTCAAGCTCAACTCGGTGGCGCTGCAACAGCAACTGGGCTTTACCCAAAAGTTCCCTCGCTGGGCGATCGCCCTCAAATACCCTGCCGAAGAAGTCCCCACTCGTGTTTTAGAGATTACGGTCAATGTGGGGCGCACCGGGGCTGTAACCCCCATGGCGATTATGGAGCCGGTGCAAGTGGCTGGAACAACGGTACAACGGGCAACATTACATAATGGCGATCGCGTCCAGGAGCTTGATGTACGGCTGGGCGACACCGTGATTATCCGTAAGGCAGGGGAGATTATTCCTGAGGTGGTGCGGGTGCTACCCGAGTTGCGGCCAATCGGGATCGAGTCTTTCCAAATGCCCAGCCATTGTCCTGAATGTGATTCGGGACTGGTGCGCCCAGACGGTGAAGCCGTCACCCGCTGTGTGAATAGTTCCTGTCCGGCGATCCTCAAGGGCAGCCTGGTACATTGGGCCGCGCGAGATGCCTTGGATATCAATGGCTTGGGCGAAAAACTAGTGGAACAACTGGTTGAGGCGAAACGAGTGGGGTCGATCGCCGATCTCTACGGGCTGACGGTCGAGCAGGCTGCCAGTCTGGAGCGCATGGGCAAAAAGTCAGCGGAGAATCTGGTGGGGGCGATCGCCGCCTCAAAACAACAACCCTTTGAACGTGTGCTCTACGGTCTGGGGATTCGCTATGTGGGTAAAGTCAACGCCAAAACCCTCGTTGCCGCCCTGCCCAGTATCGAGCAACTCCAAGCCGCTAGCGTTGCCGAGCTAGAAGCCATCTATGGCATTGGTCTCGAAATTGCCCAATCGGTTTGGAACTGGTTGCGCATTGACGCCAATCAAACACTGATGGCCCAACTCCAGGCAGCAGGGCTTAACTTTGAGCAAACACAGCCGACTCAGAGTGAAAAATCCATCACAATATCTTCACTGGCCGGGAAAACCTTTGTCGTAACCGGTACATTACCGATCCTCAGTCGCAAAGATGCAGAAAGCCTCATTCGCACAGCAGGGGGCAAAGTCACCAGCTCGGTGAGCAAAAAAACAGACTACCTCGTTGTAGGCGAAAATGCAGGCTCAAAACTCACCAAGGCAATTGAATTGGGGGTTCCTCAACTCACCGAAGCCCAACTACAAGACCTGCTCAATTTTGAGACTAATCCTCAACAATAATCATTTCCTCGTGCTGTGGCGTGGCCATGACACGCATCATTCACGGCGCTGCTCAAACAAAACAAGGCAAAAAAATAAGGGAAGGCTACAGACCTTCCCTTACCAAGTTATCTAGATTTCTATCTACGCTTAACCCAATGTCAATGGGCGATGTGATTAAGCATCACGGCGGCGGAGCGTCGTTGCACCGAGTGCAGCCACACCCAACAGACCCAACAGGGTTGCAGGCTCAGGAACAGGCTGCTCTTCGTATTCACCAACACCCTTGAGCACAAAGACTACATCGTTGAAGTCACGATCAGAGCTGGAGCTCGTATTGTCTTCAAAGCCCAGAAGTGTCCAGACATCACCATCAATCTCCACTGACTTAGCAATCACATGCTGTAAACCGTTGGGGTTAGAGGCTGCATCCGTGCCGATGGGATCTCGGGTACGACCGTTCGATGGATTAGTGGGGGTGATAAAGAAGTCGAGCAGGGTACCTGTGGCAAAGGTGCCGATGTCAGTGCCTTCACCCAATTCTAAGACACCGCCTGCTTCTGGGAGGATACTGTCTTCGGAGGTGACCTCTTCAAAGATAACGCCTGAAGAGCCATCGTCGGCGGTGTAGGAGAGTTCATTGTAGAAGAACGCCCCCTCATTGATGAAATACACTTCGATCGGGTCGTCACTGTTGAGTACCGCTAGTGCCTCGGGGTCAATTTCAAACAGGTCAAGGTCAGTCTCGGGGAGTTCGAGCTTTTCTTGGTTGACCAGCTCATTGAACTGATCAAAAAGAACGGGATCAAGCTGGAGGGCTTGGGCTGTGCCGGTGACGAGGAGACCAGCGCTGACGACAGCACCAGCGAGAAGGGAGTTGCGTAAAATCTTGTTCATTACTCTAGAATTAGCTCTGCTTGAATTGACTCTGCTTGGGTTTAAATACCAACCACACCTTTATTACTTATACACGGTAGTAGTTATTCAGGAGGGTGGGTAGGGCCAGTTGGGGAATTTCACCGAAACTTGATATTCTTCAAGGGAAATTTAAAGTTGCGATGAAGGGTGAAGCCCCTACCCTTTAAATCTACGAGATGTGAGCCAAGCCAGACTGTGAGTCCGATCACGCACCAGATTGGTATTCGTTATACTCAATTCGTGATTCCTCTACAGTGATGCGATGGAGCAAGGTTTTAAAGATTGGTGGATTCGGGATTGGCAACCGGGCGATCGCCCCGCTGTGACCCAGCTCATCGAAGCGGTGTTGGCTGAATATGGTTTACCTTGGCAGCCAGATACAGCGGATCGAGATGTGTTGACGGTCGAAACGGCTTACCGGGCAGTGGGGGGGCAATTTTGGGTGGTGGCAGACCATCAGAGCCGCAATATTGTGGGTACGGCGGCATTCCAGCCGATTGACCGGGGCGAAAATGCGGTCGAAATCCGCAAGATGTATCTCCACTCCAGCGTCCGGGGCCAAGGTCTCGGCCGGTTTCTGCTCCACTGTTTGGAGCAAGAGATTCATGACCAGGGGTTTCGGGAAATTTGGCTGGAGACAGCCAGTTGTTTGCAACAGGCGGTGAAACTGTACGAGCGATCGGGTTATGAAGCCGCGACCGGGGTGGAAACGGTACGGTGCGATCGGGTTTATCGCAAGCGCTTGTAACCCAAAAACAACGGTAAGGGAGGGCTTTAAACCCTCCCTTACCGCCTGTTGGATTTTGATAACCAACCCGTGATTTTAACGAATATATTCCTTCAAAATACTATTGCGGTTGGGATGGCGCAGCTTGCGTAGGGCCTTGGCTTCAATCTGGCGAATCCGCTCCCGCGTCACGTTAAAGATCTGGCCAATTTCCTCTAAGGTCTTCATGCGACCGTCATCCAATCCGTAGCGCAGACGCAACACATCCCGCTCACGGGGGCTGAGGGTATCCAAAACGCTTTCGAGATCCTCACGCAGCAGGCTCTTGGAAACTTGGTCTTCAGGGGTTTCACCATCCGCTTCAATGAAGTCACCGAGGCGAGAATCTTCTTCTTTCCCAATCGGTGTTTCTAAGGAAATGGGCAATTGGGCTGACTTGGCAATGAAGCGCAATTTCTCAATCGTCATTTCCATCCGGGTGGCAATTTCCTCCTCGGTGGGCTTACGACCCATTTCTTGGGAGAGGATCTTGGTGGTTTTCTTGATCCGGGAAATGGTTTCGTAGAGGTGAACCGGGAGGCGAATGGTACGGGACTGATCGGCGATCGCTCGGGTAATCGCTTGGCGAATCCACCAGGTCGCATAAGTAGAGAACTTATAGCCCTTAGCGTGGTCAAATTTCTCGGCGGCACGGATCAAGCCCAGCGACCCTTCTTGAATCAAGTCTTGGAACGAAAGACCCCGATTCATATATTTCTTGGCAATGGAGACCACCAAACGGAGGTTGGACTGCACCATTTTGTCCTTGGCACGGCGGCCCATAAACAGACGACGGCGAAAATCGGGAAACTCCAGCTTAACCGCAGCCGCCCATTCTTCGAGCGATGGTTCCTCGTCCTCGTCACGGGTATCCATCAGCTCGTCCCGCACCCGCTCAAACTCCAATAACTCCGCGATTTTCCGCGCCAACTCAATCTCCTCTTCAGCGCGGAGCAGGCGAATGCGACCAATCTCTTGCAGATATACCCGAATTGAATCTTCTGTGTAGGGTTTCTTGCGGCTTTGTTCTCGCCGTCGGGCCGCTTTGACCTTCTTGGTATCTTTAGGGGCCTCTTCGTCAGCGTCGTTGCTAGACGATGCAGTTTGCAGAACTTCTTCCGAAGCCTCCTCAATCAGAGATTCAAATTCGTTTTGCGGCTGGGTAATTGCTGCGAGATTATAATTCGCCTGAGTCATGCTGTTTTCCTCTTGCTCCTTTAATTCAAGGCCAGAACAGTCGTTGGTGGTCAATGGGTCAGTGGGAACTCAGCCTCATCTGTGGTAGATGCTCCGAAAAATTTGGGAGATTACAGTTTGCAACCTGGGCTGAGCTAGATCGTCGCTGAGCAACCATTAACCGTCACTACCGCATGAAGCTGCTTGAGCGAGGGACAACCAGAACATGTCAGACCTCGAAGTAGTCTCACCGTCCCTTGACCCTGAGTTCTGCTGCCGAGACTTCCATGCCAACCCTCTCCAGACTGCACAGAAGTCGTCAAACTGTAACGTGAGTTACGCTGGAGCCGTGCCAGAGTCTGCTTCAATAGTCATCAAAACTAGACTTTAGATTTAACTCTGCCGTAGGCTGTCTGCTATTGTAATGAATCGGCTTCGAAATGGCAGCCTATTGACGCTTAAATCTTGAAAATTTTGCGAAGAATTTACGCAGTGAGTGAATAGGCCGGATAAAACAGTACACATGAACCTAGTCTAGGTATACCTGACGCCCAGGATAAGTTCATTCGATCTCTATTCACGATCGAGCCTGGTGTTAGAAAAACACAATGACCTGGCAACAATGATAGTTCTCATGGAAACATGATCTTGTTGATAGATTCCAAATACTTGGGGTTTGGCCAAGTATTTGGGTTAGTTGGTAACCTGTCGTGAGGAATAGAACCAACTATTTTCTGATAAGCACTCAAGCTGAAGTTATGTTGGCTTGCTTGAGCTGTAACGATATCTGGAATGCTAATGATATATTGTTTTATAGCGTCATCAAAGGAAAATTTGATGACGCCAGAGTCAAAAGCCCAATGACACTGCTTACTAAGACATATCTCATTATCTAAAGCATTGAGTTCATAACTAGCCCATGGAAGAATATGTGCAGCATCAACACCTGCTGAAGCAATTGAGTCGAGTTTAGGTAATCTCTGTCCAGTAAACAAGCAAGTATCTCTATATATGCTTTTGATTCCAGCTCTAAACCTTGCTGCTCCTGCACCTCGGACTGCAACTGTTCTCCATCGCTTAACATTTTCGATCCGAGCCAATTCAGGTGAGTTTCCATCATCGACCCCAAAATCATCTGATGAACTCATGAGCAATACATCTTCGGAGTCGAAAAGCTTTTCAATCTCCATTGCATCCTCAATTTTTTTAATAGGATCATATTACAATCCATCAAAATACCATAAAAATATCTTTTGATGACTTCTATTAAGTTGCTATGACTAACATTGCAATAGTGAACTGAATCCTTGTGAGCCCTTAATAGTCTAGCAAGCTCAGAATCTTGGTTATCGGCGCTCTTCCAAATCTCAATTATTCTTGCCATTCTATTGACAAAATCCAGTTTTTCCCTAAAACCATCTTTACTCTCCAAGATAATTTCCGTAGGTCTAATAATTGATCTACTTTGCTCCACTCTCACAATATCGATCTTGATGACAGTCATAGAATATTTCCCAGCTATCATCGAAGTTCCTGAAGTTTTTTGAACTCTCTTATCGGTCTTGGTAAAAGGAGTAATACCAAATCCGGATAATATAGGGAGAAATGAGAGTGAGAGAAAAATGGGAAGAAAAGTAGTATTAGAACCGCATTTGTCAAGCACAGAGCTAGAAAAGCGATACAAGCAGAGTAAAGACCCAGTGGAATCGAGAAGATATCACCTATTGTGGCTCATCAGTCAAGAGTATCAACTCAGAGAAGCGGTGGAAGTGGTGGGACTGAATTACAACTATGGATACAAAATCGTCAAGCGCTACAACACAGAGGGAATAGAGGGGCTCAAAAAC